>NZ_JBTOLW010000011.1:0-97444 GCF_054552115.1 Pseudohaliea sp.
AGGGCGGGAGTCTTCTCTCACAAAGCGTGTATCGGGGAGCGACTGAGAGAAGACTCCCGCCCTCGCCCCGCAACGGTGCGGTGAGCCGCCCTCTCGGAGTGACGGCTCCAGAAACGGCCGTGGTGAGCATCAAACAGCCCCGGGCGCTGCCGTCAGCCCGGGTTGTCGGGTAAGATAGCGACTCTTTCGAGGGAGGTGATACAGCGGGTGACGGCAAGCGGCGAAAAGAAGTACAAGCGGATACTCCTGAAGCTCAGCGGTGAGGCCCTCTCGGGGCGGGAGAAGTTCGGCATCGACCCCAAGGTGCTGGACCTCATGGCGCTGGAGATCGGCCAGCTGGTCGGCATCGGTGTCCAGGTGGGCCTGGTGGTGGGCGGCGGCAACCTGTTCCGCGGCGCGGCCCTGCAGGCGGCCGGGCTGGACCGGGTGACCGGGGATCACATGGGCATGCTGGCCACGGTCATGAACGCCCTGGCCCTGCGCGATGCCCTGGAGCGCTCCAACATCGCCACCCAGGTGCTCTCCTCCATTCCCATGTCCGGGGTGGTGGACCACTACGACCGGCGCAAGGCGATCCGGGCCCTGTCCAACGGCGACGTGGTCATCTTCTGCGCCGGCACGGGCAACCCGCTTTTCACGACGGACTCCTCCGCCTGCCTGCGCGGCATCGAGGTGGAGGCGGACCTGGTGCTCAAGGCCACGAAGGTCGACGGTGTCTATTCCGCCGACCCCATGAAGGAGCCGGAGGCTATCCGTTACCAGCGCCTCAGCTACGACGAGGTGCTCGACAAGAAACTCGAGGTCATGGACCTGACCGCCATCTGCCTCTGCCGGGACCACCGCATGCCCGTGCGCGTCTTCATGATGGAGAAGCAAGGGGCGCTTCTGAATATCGTCCGCGGCGGCGACGATGGTACGCTCATCGAGTGACAGACAGGGAGTAACAGCGTGATCGACGATATCAAGACCGAGGCCGAGCAGCGTATGAAGAACAGCCTCGATGCCCTCGGCACCCACTTCAACAAGATTCGCACCGGGCGCGCGCACCCGAGCATCCTCGACGGTCTGAAGGTGCCCTATTACGGCGCCGACACGCCCCTGAACCAGGTAGCCAACGTCAATGTCGAGGACGCGCGCACCCTGAGTCTCACGGTCTGGGACAAGTCCATGATCCCGGAGGTGGAGCGCGCGATCATGAAGTCCGACCTCGGTCTCAATCCGGCGACGGCGGGCGAGGTCATCCGCATACCGATGCCCCCGCTGACGGAGGAAACCCGCAAGGGCTACATCAAGCAGGCCCGGGGCGAGGCGGAGGCGGCACGGGTGTCCATCCGCAACGCCCGCCGGGACGCCATGGGCATGCTCAAGGACCTGGTCAAGGAAAAGGAGATCAGCGAGGACGACGAGCGCCGCGGCCAGGACGCGGTGCAGAAACTCACGGACGGCTACATTGCCCGGGTTGACTCGATGCTCGCGGACAAGGAAGCCGACCTGATGGAAATCTGACGGCTGGCGATGACCGCACCGAGTGCCAAACCTCCGGCGGTCGTACCGCGCCATGTGGCCATCATCATGGACGGTAACAACCGCTGGGCCAAGCGCCGGGGCCTGCCGGGTCCCGCCGGGCACCGCGCCGGGGTCGAGGCCGTGCGCAGCGTCATGCAGGCCTGCCGGGACCACGGCGTGGAGGTGCTCACCCTGTTCGCGTTCAGCAGCGAGAACTGGGGCCGGCCCCGGCACGAGGTCCGCGCGCTGCTCGCGCTGCTGTCGCGCTACCTGCGCACGGAGGTCAAGCAGCTGCGCGAGGATGGCGTGCGCCTGCGCTTCATCGGTGAGCGCACCCGTTTCAGCGCGCGGCTGCAGCGGCTCATGGAGCATGCGGAGCGAACCACGGCCGACAACCGCGAGGCGACAGTAGTGATCGCCGTCGACTACGGTGGCCAGTGGGACATCGCCCGCGCGGCCCGGCGCCTGGCCGAGCGTGCCGCCAGCGGCGAGCTGGACCCTGCCGATATCGACAAGTCGGCCCTCGCCGCGGAACTCAGCCTCGCGGAATTGCCGCTCCCGGACCTGTGTATCCGCACGGGGGGCGATGCCCGTATCAGCAACTTCCTGCTCTGGCACTTCGCCTACAGCGAGCTCTATTTCACGTCCACGCTCTGGCCGGACTTCGGCGAACTGGAGTTTGCCCGCGCCCTGGCCGACTATTCCCGGCGCGAACGCCGCTTCGGCCAGCGTGAACCCGACGGGCTCGTCGCCGGCGGCGACCTGGATGCTTAGGCAGCGCGTCATCACGGCCCTTGCCATGGCGGGGCTGTTCCTCGCAGGCATCTTTTTCCTGCCCCTGGCGGCCCTCGCCGCCGCTTTTGCGCTGGTGGTGGCCGCCGGTGCCTGGGAGTGGGCGCCGCTGGCCGGGCTGCGCGGCGCGGCGCTGCAGGCACTCTATGCGCTGCTGGTTCTGGGCGGCTGCGCCGGGGCCTGGTTCCTGCTGCCGCTGGGCGAGGCGCCGCGGCGCGCGGACGTGCAGCCGGTGCTGGGCCTCGCCTGCCTCTGGTGGTGTTTCGCGCTGCTCTGGGTCCGCGCCTTTCCCGGCAGTGCGATGATCTGGAACAACCGTCCCATGCGCATGGTCATGGGGCTGCTTGTCCTCGTGCCGGCCTGGGTGGCGGCCGTGTACCTGCTTACGCTCCCGCTGGGGGGCGCGCTGATGGTCGTGCTGGTGGTGCTGGTGGCCGCTTCGGACATCGGCGCCTACTTCACCGGCAAGCGCTTCGGCCGGCATCACCTGGCACCGGCCGTGAGCCCGGCGAAGACCTGGGAGGGTTTCTGGGGCGGCGTTGCCTGCAGCGTGGCCGTCGCGACGCTGCTCTGGACATCGCTGCCGGCGCGCCTCGATCATCTCGGCCTCGCGGCGGTGGTGGCGGTGGCGCTGGCCACGGCGCTGACCTCCGTCCTCGGTGACCTGACCGTGAGCATGGTCAAGCGGGAGAGCGGGGTGAAGGACTCCAGCTCCCTGCTGCCGGGCCACGGCGGCCTCCTCGACCGCCTCGACAGCCTCTGCGGTGCGGCGCCCACTTTCACCCTTGGTCTTCTGCTCGCGGGGTACTGACCATGAAACAACAGGTCACGGTCCTCGGTTCCACGGGCTCCATCGGCGTCAACACGCTGGACGTGATGGCCCGGCACCCGGACCGCTTTGCCGTCCACGCCCTCACGGCGCGCCGCTCGGTCGCCGCGCTCCGGGACCAGTGCCTGCTTCATGAGCCCCGCTACGCGGTGATGACCGACGAGGCCGCGGCGGAGGAGCTGCAGCGGGAGCTGGCGGCGGCAGGCTCGGCGACCACCGTCCTCGCCGGCAGCGCCGGGCTCGACGAGGTCGCCGCCGACCCGGCCGTGGACGTGGTGATGGCGGCCATCGTCGGCGCCGCCGGCCTGCCGGCCACCCTGGCGGCGGCCCGGGCGGGAAAACGGGTCCTGCTGGCCAACAAGGAGGCACTGGTCATGGCCGGGGCCCTGTTCATGTCCGCCGTGCGCGACGCGGGCGCGCTGCTGCTGCCCATCGACAGCGAGCACAATGCCATATTCCAGTGTCTTCCCGTGGATGATTGTGCCCGCCCGGGCCTCGCCGGTGTCGACCGCATCCTGCTCACGGCTTCCGGCGGCCCGTTCCGCGCCTGGGACACCGCCCGCATCGCCGCGGCCACGCCGGACCAGGCCTGCGCGCACCCGAACTGGTCCATGGGGCGGAAGATCTCCGTCGACTCGGCCACCCTGATGAACAAGGGCCTCGAGCTCGCCGAGGCATGCTGGCTCTTCGGCGTCGGGCCGGCGCAGGTGACCATCGTGGTCCACCCGCAGAGCGTGATCCATTCCCTGGTGCAGTACCGCGATGGCTCGGTGCTGGCCCAGCTGGGCAACCCGGACATGCGCACCCCCATTGCCTACGGCCTCGGCTGGCCCGAGCGCCTCGCCGCCGGCGTCACACCCCTTGACCTGTTCGAAACCGCCCGGCTGGACTTCGAGGCCCCGGACGAGGAGCGCTTTCCCTGCCTGCGCATCGCCCGGGAGGCCATCGCCGCGGGGGGCACCACGATGGCGGCCTGCAATGCCGCCAATGAGATCGCCGTGGCCGGTTTCCTCGAGGGCGCCATCGGCTTCATGGACATCCCGGCGGTCATCGAGGAAACCCTGGCCCGCGTACGGCGTGTTGAACCCGAGAGCCTCGCTGTTGTCGAAGCTGCGGATAGCGAGGCCCGGCAGGTGGCCGGCGAGTTCATGCGCGCCCGCGGCCGGGCTGCGCTGGCATAATCGGAGCGCTGATGGACCTGTTGCAAACCATTCTCATCACCCTCGCGACGCTTGCGATCCTTGTCGCCGTGCACGAGTTCGGGCACTTCTGGGTCGCGCGCCGCTGCGGCGTGAAGGTGCTTCGCTTCTCCATCGGTTTCGGCAAGCCGCTGGCCCGCTGGCACGACCGCCAGGGCACGGAGTACACCCTCGCCGCCGTTCCCCTCGGCGGCTACGTGAAGATGCTCGACGAACGCGAGGGCGAGGTGCCTGCCAGCGAGCTCGACCGCGCCTTCAACCGCAAGCCGGTACTGCAGCGCATCGCAGTTGTTGCCGCGGGGCCGGTCGCGAACTTCCTGCTCGCCATCGTGGCCTACTGGGGGCTGTTTCTCGCGGGCGAGAGCGGTTATGCGCCGGTCATCGGCGAGGTGGAGGCCGGCTCCGTGGCCGACCTCGCGGGGCTGGAGGCCGGCCAGGAGATCGTCGCGGTCGACGGCCGGGAGACGCCGACCTGGCAGGCGCTCAGCTTCCGCCTTCTGGAGCGTATCGGCGATACCGGCGAGATCCGCTTCACGGCCCGCTACCCCGATTCCGACATCCGCTATGAGTCCAACGCCCGCCTCGATGCGTGGCTCGCCGGCGAGGAAGAGCCGGACCTGCTCGGCGGCATCGGTATCGAGCTCTATACCCCGCCCATCGAGCCGAGGGCCGACGAGATCGTCCCCGGGGGCGCGGCCGAGCGGGCCGGTCTTGCGGTGGGTGACCTCGTGCTCAGCGCGGACGGTCAGTCCATGCCGCTCTGGGAGGACTGGGTCGCCTACGTGCGCGAGCGCCCCGGGGAGACGATCAACCTGCGCGTGCGCCGGCAGGACGGCAGCGAATTCGAGACCCGCATCGTCCCCGAGCCGGCGACCACGGACACGGGGGAGACCATCGGCCGCATCGGCATGGCCGTGGCGGTCCCGCCCATGCCCGACGAACTGCGCCGCGAGTTCGAGCGCGGGCCGCTTGCGGCCCTGGGCGCGGGCGTGAAGCGCACCGGGGAACTGGTGGCCTTCACGCTGGAGTCCGTGCGCAAGATGCTGCAGGGGCTGATATCGCCGAAGAACTTGAGCGGCCCGATCACCATTGCTAAAGTGGCGACCACTTCAGCCAAGTCCGGTCTCGAATCCTACGTCGGTTTCCTCGCCCTGCTCAGTGTGAGCCTCGGCGTGCTCAATCTTTTGCCGATTCCGGTGCTCGATGGCGGTCATCTGCTGTATTACACGGTAGAATTGGTGGCTGGACGGCCGGTGCCGGAGCGCATCCAGGTGGTGGGTTACCAGGTCGGCCTCTTCCTGGTGATCAGCCTGATGGCGCTGGCACTGTATAACGATTTTGCGCGTCTCTAGCGGGAGGGCGCCGGCGCCGCGGGCGGCCGGTGCAGCTGGCGCGCTGTGCTGATTGTTGGAAACGCATTGAAAACGCGACAACTGTTTTGCCGCAACTGGATCCTTGCCCTGTGGCTGCTGGCCCCGCTGGCGTGGGCCCAGGGGTTCGTGGTCTCCGACATCCGTGTCGAGGGCCTGCAGCGTATCTCCGCCGGCAGCGTGTTCGCCGCCATGCCGATCGGTGTGGGCGATGTCGCCGATACGGCGAGCATCCGGGCCACGGCACGCAACCTCTTCGCCACCGGTAATTTCGACGACATCCGTATCGGCCGTGACGGCAACGTCCTCGTGGTGGTCGTGGCGGAGCGCCCGAGCATCAGCGAGATCAATATCGAGGGCAACAAGGCCATCGAGACCGAGGCGCTCCTCGGCGGCCTGAAGAGCGCCGGCCTGGCAGTCGGCCAGGTCTTCCAGCGTTCCACCCTCGAGGGCATGCAGCTCGAGCTGCAGCGCCAGTACGTGCAGCAGGGCCGCTACGACGCAAACATCGAGACCGAGGTGCTGCCAGAGCCGCGCAACCGGGTGTCGGTGAATATCGACGTCGACGAGGGTACCGTCGCATCCATCAAGCACGTGAACATTGTCGGCAACACCGTGTTCAGCGACGAGGAACTGCAGGACGTGTTCGAGCTGAAGGAGACCGGCTGGCTGTCCTTCTTCACCAATGACGACAAGTACTCGAAGGAGAAACTCACCGGCGACCTCGAGGCGCTCACCTCCTATTACATGGACCGCGGCTACCTGCAGTTCAGCATCGATTCGACGCAGGTCTCCGTGTCGCCCAACAAGGAAGAGGTGTTCATCACCGCCAATGTGACCGAGGGAGGCAAGTTTTCCGTCGACTCCGTGGGCCTCTCCGGGGACCTCGTGCTCGACGAGAGCGATCTCCGGCGCTTCATCCTGATCACCGAGGGCCAGACCTACTCGCAGCAGCTGGTCACCGCCACGGAGGACTACATCACCCGCCGCCTCGGTAACGAGGGCTACAACTTCGCCAAGGTCACCGGCATCCCGGAGATCAACGAGGAAGAGAGCACTGTCGGCATCAAGTTCTTCATCGACCCCGGCAAGCGGACCTATGTGCGCCGCATCAGCTTCAGGGGCAACATGCGTACCGCCGACGATGTACTGCGCCGTGAGATGCGCCAGATGGAGAGCGCGCCGGCCTCCGCCGCCGCTATCGAGCAGTCCCGCATCCGCCTGCAGCGCCTCGGTTTCTTCAGCAACGCGACGGTGGAGACCCCGGAGGTTCCCGGCCACGATGACCTCATCGACGTGGAGTTCGAGGTCGAGGAACAGTCCTCCGGCAGCATCGGCGCCAGCCTCGGCTATGCCCAGGATGCCGGCGTCATCCTCGGGGTGAACCTGCAGCAGAACAACTTCCTGGGCAGCGGCAAGCGCGTGGGCATCGGCGTCAATTCCTCGCGCTTCCAGGACCAGGTCAACTTCAGCTACACCAATCCGTACTTCACCGAGGACGGTGTGAGTCGTGGCTTCAACGTCTATTACCGGTCGACGGACCTCAATGAGGTGAACGTGGCCAGCTACACGACGGACACCTATGGCGCCGGCCTCAACTTCGGTTACCCGATCAAGGAGACGGAGCGGCTCGGCTTCAGCTTCGGCGTGGAGAACACGGAGATCACCGCGGGCCGCTTCGCCGTGCAGGAGATCCGTTCCAGCCCCCGGCTCATCGAGGGCATCGACAACTTCTACGAGAGCACCCGCCAGCAAGACGGCAGCTTCCTCGCACCGGAGGTGGTCCGCCCGGTCACGGAGCTGCCGGACAGCGCGCTGACCATCCCCGACGAGCCCGGCTTCCTCGATGAGAATGGCGATGCGTTCCTGAACTGGACCGTCACCACGAGCTGGACCCAGTCCACGCTCAACCGCGGCCAGCTGGCCACCCGGGGCGCCTCCCAGTCCGTCGCCCTCGAAGTGTCCATGCCGCTGTCGGACCTCGAGTTCTACAAGGTGACCTACCGCGGGGAGATCTATTTCCCCGTCTACAACGAGTGGGTGCTGCACTTCCGTACCGAGCTGGGCTACGGCGACGGCTACGGGGACACCACGGACCTGCCGTTCTACGAGCATTTCTTCGCCGGCGGTTTCGGCTCCGTGCGCGGCTACGAGGTGAATACGCTCGGGCCGCGGAGTACCCCGCCGGTCATCTACGACGTCAGCCAGCCGACGACGGGCATCGATGCCGATGGCAACCCCACGGAGGTCGGTGGCCCCAACGGCGACCAGTTCGGCTATGTCCTGGACCCGGCAACGGACAAGCTCAGCTTCCAGGAAGTACAGAATTTCCGGCGTCCGCCGCCCTTCGGCGGCAACGCACTCATCGAGGGCTCCGCGGAACTGTTGTTCCCGCTGCCCTTCATCAAGGACCGCAGCCGCCTGCGCTCGGCGTTCTTCTTCGATATCGGCAACGTCTTCGACACCAAGTGCGGGGGCGATCAGCTCAACTGCTTCGATATCGATCCGGATGAACTCCGTTACTCGGCAGGGATCGGCGTGACCTGGATTTCCGGCTTCGGCCCCATGACCTTCAGCCTCGCCAAGCCGCTGAACGCCTCGGATATCGATCGCGAGGAAGTGTTCCAGTTCACGCTCGGCCGCGGCTTCTGACCACCCTACGCAACCCACGGGAGAGCATCGTGACCAGACTCGCCAAACTGACCCTAGCGCTCGCAGCGCTGACCCTGCCGGCCCTCGCCGCCGCCCAGGGCAAGATCGCCGTCGTCAACCTGCAGCAGGCCATCCTGCAATCCGACCGCGCCCAGCAGGAGCTCGAGGAGGTGCGCAGCCAGGAGGACTACCAGGCCGACAAGAAAGAGTTCGACCAGCTGAAGAAGGAGCTCGACGAGCTGGTGCAGGACTTCCAGAAAGACGCGGCCGTCATGAGCCAGGAGCAGCAGCTCGCCGCCCGCAAGAAACTCGCCTCCAAGCAGTCGGACCTCGAGCACGTGGCCGGCAAGCTGCAGGCGGCGGAGCAGCAGACCGGCCAGGCCCTGCTGCAGGAGATGTCGCCCATGGTGCAGGAAGTGCTCCGCGACCTGATCCAGACCGAGGGCATCGGTCTGCTGCTCCAGCGGGAGTCGGTGATCCACGCGGACCCCGGCTACAGCATCACCGCCAAAGTGACCGACAAGCTGAACCAGATGAGCGCCCAGTAAGGGCTTCCGACGGTGCGCCGGCCGCGACGGGTCACCCGGGGCGGCGGCGCAGGGAAGACTGGTTCAAAAACGGTTCATAGAAGAAGAAAGGAGCAACGACATGCTGATGGACATCGACGGAATCCGCGAGCATCTACCGCACCGCTATCCTTTCCTGCTGGTGGACCGGGTTGTCGAGCTGGTACCCGGCGAGTCCATCGTTGCCTACAAGAACCTCAGCATCAACGAGGAATTCTTCCAGGGCCACTTTCCGGGCAAGCCGGTCTTCCCCGGTGTGCTGATCCTCGAGGCCATGGCCCAGGCGGCGGGCATCCTGGGCTTCAAGTCCCAGGACAAGACGCCGGCGGATGGTTCCATCTACTACTTTGTCGGCGCCGACGACCTGCGCTTCAAGCGCCCCTGCGTCCCCGGTGACCAGGTCTACCTGCACGCGAAAGTCCTCGGTGACCGCCGCGGTATCTGGAAGTTCGCGGTGCGCGCGGAAGTGGACGGCGAGCTCTGCGCCTCCGCCACGATCCTCTGCGCTGACCGCAAGGCCTGAGCTGCTGCGCACGCCCGGTGCCTGACCTCCTCGCCAGCCAGCTGGCGGCGCTGCGCGAGCGCGGCGCGCCGGTGGCCGGGGTGGATGAGGTCGGCCGCGGTCCCCTGGCCGGGGATGTCGTAGCGGCTGCCGTGATCCTCCACCCCGCGCGGCCTATTGCCGGGCTGGCCGATTCCAAGCGTCTCACCGCCACGCGCCGCGAGACGCTCGCCGCGGCCGTCCGCGCGCATGCCCTCGCCTGGTCGCTCGGCCGCGCCGGCGTCGAGGAGATCGACCGGCTGAACATTCTCGAGGCCTCCCTGCTCGCGATGCGCCGGGCCGTCGAAGGGCTGGCGACTGTGCCCGAGTACGTGCTCGTGGACGGCAACCGGCTGCCGCGCTGGCCCTACCGCGCGGAGGCGGTGGTCGGGGGGGATGGCCTGCACGGCGAGATCGCCGCGGCGTCCATCCTGGCCAAGGTGACCCGCGACGGCGAACTCGCGGCGCTCGCCGAGCGTTATCCGGGCTACGGCTTCGACCGCCACAAGGGGTATCCTACCCGGGAACACCTTGAGGCCCTGGCGCGGCTGGGTCCGTCGCCGGCGCATCGGCGCAGCTTCGGTCCGGTGCGGCGCCTCCTGGGGCCGGCCTGCTGAGTTCATACACCTGGTGCCTGGAGGAGGCCAACGCGAGCGATGACCGATTTCGTCCACCTGCGGCTGCACAGCGAATACTCCCTGGTCGATGGCCTGGTCCGGGTGGGGCCGCTGGTAAGGCGGGTGGCGGAACTCGGCATGGGCGCCGTAGCGCTCACCGACCTCTGCAATTTCTACGGCCTGGTAAAGTTCAGCAAGGCGGCTTTCGCCGCCGGCATCAAGCCCCTCTTCGGCGCGGACCTGCTGGTCGTGGACCGGGAGGACCAGGACGAATGCTCCGCGCTCTCGTTGCTGGTCATGGACAGCGCCGGCTACCGCAACCTGACCGAGCTCATCTCCCTCGCCTACACGAAGGGCCAGCGCCTCGGCGTGCCGCGGGTGACCCGGGCCTGGCTCGACGAGCACGCCGAGGGACTGATCGCCCTGTCCGCGGGCGCCAGCGGCGACGTGGGCCGGGCCCTGGTCGGCGGGCGCCGGCAACAGGCGGCGGCGCGCCTCGCCGAGTGGATGGCGCGCTACCCGGGCCGGTTCTATCTCGAGGTGCACCGGGCTGGGCGTGAGGGCGACGAAGACCACCTGCACGGCGCAGTGGCGCTCGCAGCGGAGGCCGGTTGCCCGGTCGTTGCCACCAACGATGTCCGCTTTCTCACCGCCGACGAGTTCGAGGCCCACGAGGCCCGCGTCTGCATCGGCGAGGGCCGCACCCTGGACGACAAGCGCCGGGTCCGCCGCTACCGGCCGCAGCAGTACCTGCGCTCGCCGGCAGAGATGGCCGAGCTCTTCTCCGACCTGCCCGAGGCCCTCGAAAACACGGTGGCCATCGCCCGGCGCTGCAACTTTGTCATCGACCTGGGCAAGCCCTGTCTGCCGGACTACCCGGTACCCGAAGGCCTGACCATGGATGCCTTCTTCCGGCAGCTGTCCTTCGAGGGGCTGGACCAGCGCCTGGCCAAGCTGGGCCTCGCCGGCGACGGCGAAGCGGAGGCGCGCTACCGGCAGCGCCTCGAGCACGAGCTCGACACGATCATCCAGATGGGCTTTCCGGGCTACTTCCTCATCGTCATGGACTTCATCCGCTGGGCCAAGGAGCAGGGCATCCCCGTGGGCCCGGGGCGCGGCTCCGGGGCCGGTTCCCTGGTCGCCTACGCGTTGGAGATCACGGACCTGGACCCGCTGGCCTACGACCTGCTCTTCGAGCGCTTCCTCAACCCGGAGCGGGTGTCCATGCCCGACTTCGACGTGGACTTCTGCATGGAGCGCCGCGACGAGGTGATCGACTACGTGGCGCGCAAGTACGGTCGCGAGGCGGTCTCGCAGATCATCACCTTCGGCACCATGGCCGCCAAGGCCGTGGTGCGCGACGTGGCGCGGGTGCAGGGCAAGTCCTACGGGCTCGCCGACAAGCTCTCCAAGATGATTCCCTTCGAGGTGGGCATGACCCTGGAGAAGGCGCTTGAGCAGGAAGAGAGCCTGCGTGAGTTCCTCGCCGAGGACGGCGAGGCGCAGGAAATCTGGGACATGGCCGAGCAGCTCGAAGGCGTCACCCGCAACGTCGGCAAGCATGCGGGCGGCGTGGTGATAGCGCCCTCCAGGATCACCGACTTCTCGCCGCTCTACTGCGACGAGGACGGCGGCAGCCTGGTGACCCAGTATGACAAGGGCGACGTGGAGGACGCCGGCCTGGTCAAGTTCGACTTCCTCGGCCTGCGCACGCTGACCATCATCGACTGGGCCGTGCAGATCATCAACGGCGAGCGGGAGAAGACCGGTGAGGCGCCGCTCGACATCGGCACGCTGCCCCTGGACGACCGCGCCACCTTCGAACTGCTCAAGTCGGCAGAGACCACCGCCGTCTTCCAGCTCGAGTCGCGGGGCATGAAGGAACTGATCGCCCGGCTGCAGCCGGACTGCTTCGAGGACATCATCGCGCTGGTGGCACTGTTCCGTCCCGGGCCCCTGCAGTCCGGGATGGTGGACAACTTCATCAACCGCAAGCACGGCCGCGAGGCCATTGCCTATCCGGATCCGCACTACCAGCATGAGCTGCTGCAGCCGATCCTCGAACCCACCTACGGCATCATCCTCTACCAGGAGCAGGTGATGCAGATCGCCCAGGCGCTGGCCGGTTACACCCTCGGCGGCGCCGACCTCCTGCGCCGCGCCATGGGCAAGAAGAAGCCCGAGGAGATGGCAAAGCAGCGCGCCGTATTCGCCGACGGCGCGGCCAGCCAGGGCGTCGACGCGGAGCTGGCCACGCACATCTTCGACCTGGTGGAGAAGTTCGCCGGCTACGGCTTCAACAAGTCTCACTCCGCCGCCTACGCCCTGGTGTCGTACCAGACCGCCTGGCTGAAGGCGCACCACCCGGCTTCCTTCATGGCGGCGGTGATGAGTTCTGAGCTCACCAACACCGACAAGATCGTGGTGCTGATCGAGGAGGCCCGGCGCATGGGCCTCACGGTCAAGCTGCCGGATGTGAACGAGGGCAGCTACGCCTTCACGGTGAACGGCGAAGGGCAGATCGTCTATGGCCTCGGGGCCATCAAGGGGCTCGGCGAGGGGCCCATCGAGTGTCTCCTCGGTGCCCGTCGCGAGGGCGGCAACTTCCGTGACCTGTTCGATTTCTGCGATCGCACGGACCCGCGGCGGGTGAACCGCCGGGCGATCGAGGCCCTGGTGCGGGCCGGCGCCTTCGACGGCCTCGGCGTCGAGCGCTGGGTCCTCATGAGCGCCATCGATGATGCCCTGCGCGCGGCGGAGCAGAATGCCGCCAACCTCGAGGCGGGCATGGGTGACCTGTTCGGCGACGCGGTGGTCACCGCCGCGGCCGCCTCCGGTGACTGTTACGCGGATCACCGCCGCGTGCGCCCCTGGACGGACCGGGAACGCCTGGCCGGCGAGAAGGAGACCCTCGGCCTCTACGTGACGGGGCATCCCATCGATGAGTACGAAAGCGAGGTGCGGCGCATGGCGCCGAGCCGCATCGCCGACCTGCGCCCGGACGGTAGCGCCACGCAGCGCGTCGCCGGCCTGGTGCTTGCCCTGCGCACCACCAAGACCTCCCGGGGTACCATGGCGATTGCCACCGTGGATGACCGCAGCGCAAGGATCGAGATGACGGTGTACGCCGAGTCCTACGCCGAGTGCCGCGACGTGCTGGTGAAGGATGCCATCGTCGTCGCCGAGGGCCGCGTGGCCCAGGACGACTACAGCGGGGGCCTGGTGCTGCGGGCCCAGGCCGTGCACAGCCTGGACCAGGAGCGCCAGCGGCTGGCCCGGCAGCTGACCATCGAGGTTGATGATGCTGCCGTGGACGAGGCCTTTACGGACTTTCTCGCCCGGGCTCTCGGCGCCGCTCCCGGGGCCTGCCCGGTGCGCCTGGTCTACTGCTCGGGCGGGGTGCGCGCCCCTGTCCGCCTCGGCGAGCGCTGGCAGGTCAACCCGACGGAAGAGCTGTTGCAGGCGTTGCGGGACCGCATCGGCGGCGCTAACGTAAAGCTGGCCTACAGCGGAGATCAATGACCATGGCAGAACAAGACGATACGGCGAGCAGCGGCGGGACCGGTACGGCGATCGAGGCCGCGGTCTTTCGGCGGCTCCTCGAGCACCTCGACAGCCGCAAGGACGTGCAGAACATCGACCTCATGAACCTCGCGGGCTTCTGCCGCAACTGCCTGGCGAAGTGGTATGTGGCGGCGGCCGGGGAGCAGGGCGTGACGCTCAGCTATGACGAGGCCCGCGAACGCGTCTACGGCATGCCCTACGAGGATTGGAAGGCCCGCTACCAGGTGCCGGCCACGGCGGAGCAGCAGGCCGCCTTCGATGCCCGTGGCGGGAACGGCTGAAACCCTGGATGCCAGGCAGTGACTCACGGGCCGGAACGCGGGCTGCCGGCAGCGGCCGGGCACTGGCAAGGCACTGGCAAGGGAATCACAACGTAAACAAACGGCAACGATAAGAAGGATAACACCATGATCAGCAGCACTCTCCGGCGTCTGGGCCTCGTGCTCGCCGCCTCCCTGGCGACCGCCGCTCACGCGGCGGAAAAGCCGAACATCCTGGTCATCTGGGGTGATGACATCGGCATTACCAACATCAGCGCCTACAGTGACGGCATCATGGGCTACGAAACGCCCAACATCGACCGCATCGCCGACGAGGGGATGCGCTTCCTCGATTATTACGGCGACCAGAGCTGCACCGCCGGGCGCTCGAGCTTCATCACCGGCCAGTCGCCGCTGCGCACGGGACTGTCGAAGGTGGGGATGCCCGGCGCGACGCTGGGCATCCAGGACCGGGACATCACCATCGCCGAGGTGCTCAAGGAGCACGGCTACGCCACGGGCCAGTTCGGCAAGAACCACCTCGGTGACCGGGACGAGTTCCTGCCGACGGCGCACGGCTTCGACGAGTTCTTCGGCAACCTCTACCACCTCAATGCCGAGGAGGAGCCGGAGGATGAGGATTACCCGCAGGACCCCCGCTTCCGCAAGATGTTCGGCCCGCGCGGTGTCATCCGCTCCTACGCCGACGGCCGGGTCGAGGATACGGGCCCGCTGACGCGCAAGCGCATGGAAACGGCCGACGAGGAGTTCGTCGTCGCTGCGAAGGACTTCATCGACCGCCAGGTGAAGGCCGACAAGCCGTTCTTCACCTGGGTCAATACCACCGGCATGCACTTCCGCACCCACCGGGCCGACAAGCACAGGGGCAAGTCCGGCCAGGGTTTCTACAATGACGTCATGGTCGCCCACGACGAGCTCGTCGGTGAGCTGCTGGACCAGCTCGATGCCCTCGGCATTGCCGATGACACCATCGTCTTCTATTCCACGGACAACGGGGTGCACTACAACACCTGGCCCGACGCCGGTATCACGCCCTTCCGCAGCGAGAAGAACTCGAACTGGGAGGGGGCCTACCGCGTGCCCGCGATGGTGCGCTGGCCCGGGAAGATTGCGCCGGGGCAGGTGTCGACGGCGATCATGTCGCACCTCGACTGGATGCCCACGCTGGTGGCCGCGGCCGGAGACCCCGCGCTCAAGGCGGAACTGCTCAAGGGCAAGACCGTCGGCAGCAAGAAGGCACGGCTGCATCTCGATGGCTACAACTTCCTTCCCTACCTCACCGGCGAGGTCGAGGACGGGCCGCGCAGGGAGTTCATCTACCTCAATGACCTCGGCGCGCCGGTGGCCGTGCGCTTCGGTGACTGGAAGGCCGTCTACGCCGAGAACCGGGCGAAGACCATGGCCCTCTGGGCCGAGCCCTTCGTGACGCTACGCCTGCCCAAGCTGTTCCACCTGCGCCGCGATCCCTTTGAGCGCGCGGACCACAATTCGAACACCTACTGGGACTGGTACGTGGACAAGGCCGCGCAGATGTACCGCGGCGGCGCGGTCATGACGCAGTTCCTCATGACCTTCCGCGAGTACCCGCCGAGCCAGAAGCCCGATTCCTGGTCCATCGACAAGATGACGGAGATGTTCCTGCCGCAATGAGTACTGCCGGGCCCGCGCCCGCGGCCCCGGCTCAGTTTGCCAGCGCTTCCCGGCCCTTGTCGCTCCCGGCACGCAGTGGCCGCAGCCGGTCCCTTGTCCGGCTCAGCACCCCCCGGCAGTCCTCGCCGACGAGGTACAGCGCCGGGACCAGCAGCAGCGTCACGAACAGCGCGAACAGCACACCGAAGGAGAGGCTGAGCACCGCCGGCTTGAGGAACTGCGCATTCGTGGAGCGCTCCGCCATGATCGGCAGCAGCCCGACGAAGGTGGTCACGGTGGTAAGAAGGATCGGCCGGAAGCGGTTCACCCCGGCGTCCAGGAGCGCTTTTGTCGGTGACAGCCCCTCCCGGCGCAGCCGGCCCACGTAGTCGATGAGCACCAGGTTGTCGTTGACCACGACACCCGTGGCGGCGCCGATGCCGAAGTAGGAGAACAGCGCCAGCGGCGTACTGAAGAGCAGGTGGCCGTAGATGGCGCCCATGAAGCCGAAGGGAATGGCCGTCATCACCAGCAGCGGCAGCCAGTAGGAGCGGAAGGCGACGGCGATGAGTGCGTACATGGCGAAGAGTGCAACCGTGTACAGGGCGGTGATCTCGCCGAGGAAGGCCTGCTCTTCCTCCTGGGAGCCGCCCTTGAGGACCACGAGCCCCGGGAAGCGTTCCTCGAAGGCGGGCAGGAAATTCTCGGCCATGTCACTGGCGATGCGGCTGGTGGCATCCTGGGCCACATCCGCGTTGATCGTGACCACCCGCTCCCCGTCGCGGTGCTGGATGCGCTGCACGCCGCTGCTGATCTCGATATCGACCACGGACAGAAGGGGTACCTCGCGGCCGTCGGCGGTGCGGACCCGGAAGTCGTCGAGGCTGGCGAGGCTCTCGCGCTCGCTGCGCGGGTAGCGGACCATGACACGCACGTCACCGGTGCTCCGCGGCAGCCGCTGCACCTCCTCGCCGTAGTAGGCCTGGCGGACCTGCCGGGAGACCTCCGCGAGGGACAGGCCGAAGCGCTCGGCGCCGGGCTTCATGTGCAGGAGAATCTCGTCCGTGCTGCCGCGCTGGCTGTCGCTCACATCGAAGACGCCCTGGTAGCTGTGCAGCTGCTCGCGCAGCGCGAGGGCGGCCGCCTGCAGCCGGGCGCCGTCGCGGTGCCGGAGCAGGTAGGTGATATCCGCGTCGGAGTCGTTCAGCGTGTAGTTGACGCTGATCTCGTCGGCGTCGGGGATCTCGCCGACTAGCTCGCGGAAGCGTTCCGCGGTTTCCCTTGCCGACAGGTCGCGCACTTCCGGCGGTGCCAGCTTGACGATGGCGATGACGCTGTCGCGTCGGGAGCGAGTGTACCAGCCCTCGACGACCCTGCCGCTGCCCTCACCGGAGGCCTGGGCCGCCGCGTCCACCTCGGCGATGAGCTCGCGCTCTGCCGCCTGCAGCTGGTCGAGGATCTCGAGGGCACGGCTGTAGGGCGTGCCCGGGGGCAGTTCCACGTTGATGTAGATCTGCTCCGCTTCCACCTGCGGCATGAAGTAGAACTTCACCCAGCCGGCGCTGAACAGGCCGATGCTCACGATAAAGGCCGTGGCAAAGACGCTGGCGGTCAGGTAGCGGTGCCGCAGCGCCCGGGCCAGCAGGGGGCGGTAGACGCGCTCGGCAAAGCGGATGATCCCCTGCTCGACGGCACGCTGGCGCCGGGCCACGGGGCCGAGCGTCTCCCGGTGGGAGAGGTCGCGCAGGTGCGAGGGCAGGATGAGGAAGGCCTCGATGAGCGAGATGGCCAGGGCGACGGTGATGACGATGGAGAGCTGGCGGGTCACCTGGGCGCTCTCACCGCTGACGAAGAGCCAGGGCGCGAAGGCGATCATCGTGGTCAGCACGGCGAAGATTACGGGCTTCGCCACCGCGCTGGCGCCGGCCACCGCCGCTTCGCGCCCGCCGCCGAGGGCATGGGCGTGGTGGTGGATGCTCTCCCCGACCACGATCGCGTCGTCCACGACGATGCCGAGGACGAGCAGGAAGGCGAAGGTGGATATGATGTTCAGGGAGACATCGTTCACCGGCAGCAGCGCGAAGGTGCCGAGGAAGGCGACCCCGATACCCGCCGTGACCCACAGGGCGACCCGCGGGCGCAGGCTGAGAATGAGCACGATGAAGACGAGGGCGAGACCCAGGTAGGCCGACTTGCCGATGAGGTCCATGCGCGCGCTGTAGATATCTGCCGTATCAAACCACAGGGTCAGGTTCACGCCCGGCGGCAGCGTGGGTCGTACCTCCTCGATCCAGGCCTTGACCGCCTCGCTGGCCTTGACCACCTGCATGTCGTCGCCGCTCAGCATCTGCAGGAGCACGGCCGGCTCGCCGTTCAGCGTGGCCAGGATCTCCTCGTCCTCGTAACCGTCCGTGACCCTGGCCACGTCGCCGACGCGCACGATGCCGCCGTCGGGCGTCTGCCGGAGCACGATACGCTCGAAATCCGTTTCCGTGTCGGCCAGGTTGCGGGCGCGCAGCTGCACATCCCCGGTGGCCGTGCGCACTTCGCCGGAGGAGAGGTTGATGGAGCTGGCGCGGATCGCATCCGCGACCTCGGCGAAGGTGAGCCCGTAGCGCCGCAGGCTGTCCTCTGCAAGGGCAATGGTGACCTCCTCGCGGCGGGTGCCGAAAAGGTCGATGGTCGAAACCCAGGGCAGGGCGGCGGCCTCCCGGCGCAGTTCTTCCGCGAGGCGCGACAACTCGCGTTCGGAGCGGTCACCGTGCACCGCCACGCGGATCATCTCGTTGCGGAACTGCATGCGCTGGATGCGCGGGTTCTCGATGTCGCGGGGCAGGGTGGGGATGCCGTCGACGGCGTTCTTGACCTCATCCAGGAAGGCGTTGATATCCACCCCCGGGTAGGTACGCACGTCGAGTTCGGCGAGGCCCTCGGTAGCCGTCGCGTAGATGCGGCTCACGCTGTCGAGGTCGTCCAGCGCGTCCTCGATGCGGGTGACGACCTGCTCCTCCACCTCCTGGGGCGCTGCGCCGGGCCAGGTGACCTGCACCTGCACCCGGTTCGGCTTCACCTGCGGGAACGCCTCCCGCTCCATCGTCAGGAAGCCGAGAAAACCCGCGAGAGCGATACCGAGCATGAGCAGGTTGGCGGCGACCGGGTTGTCCACCCACCAGGCGATAAAACGGTGCATGTCAGCGCTCCCCCGCTGCGGCAAAGGCCGGGCGCTGCTCGCCGCGCAGGGCCATGCCCTCGATCGGGTTGTCCAGGGCAGAGGTCACGACGGCTTCGCCGGCGCGGAGGCCGCCGTCGATGTAGGCATACTCCCGTCCCTGGTGCAGAACCCGGACGCTGCGCATCTCGAGACGGTCGCGGGCGTTCACCACGTACACCTCGTTGCCGGGGCGCAGTGCGGCGGCAGGGATGCGCAGGGCGTTCTCCAGTGGCCTGCCGGCTAGCTCGGCGTTCACGAACAGGCCCACGGCCAGCGGCATGCCGGCGGCCGAGCGGCCCTCGCCGTAGGGGGCGTCGACCTCCGCCATGCCGTAGATGAGGCGGGTGGCCGGATCGATCGCTGCGTCGAGACGGACGAGACGGCCGCGCCAGCTGTGCAGCCGGCCGGCGATATCCGCACTGAATAGCACGGGGCGACCCTCGCCGGCAGCGGCGCGGTAGCCGATCGGCAGGTCGAGGGCCGCGAGCTGGCGGTCCGTCAGGGGGAGGCGGACTTCCACCGTGTCCACGGCGAAAACGCTGCCGAGGGGCGTGCCGGCATTCACGTACTGGCCCACGTCCACGCTCCTGGCCTGGACGCGGCCGGCGAAGGGCAGGCTGATGCGCGTGCGGGCGAGATCCAGCCGCGCCCGTTCGAGCCCCGCCTCGGCCGCGGCCTGGCGGGCGCGTGCCTGGGCGATCTGCGGTTTCTTCAGGGCCAGGGCCGAGGGGTTGGGCGTTCCGGCAAGCTGCCGGCGGGCCACGTCCGCGTCGGCCAGGGCCTGCTGTACGGCCAGCTCCGTTTCTGCCAGTGCCGCCTCGGCCTGGCGCAGGGCCAGCTGGTAGTCGCTGTCCTCCAGCTCAATGAGCACCGCGCCGGCGTCGAAGTGGCCGCCCTCGGTGAATTCCGGTGACACGGTGGTGATGCGTCCGCCGACCTGGGCCACCACCTGGAGCGCCGTTCGCGCCCGCACCTCCCCCTGGGTCTCGACCTTGAGCTCGGTGTCCACCGCATCGACGTTTGCCGTGTACACGGTGGTCGGGCGGAGCTCCGGCTCTTCCCGGGCCGGTTCCGGCTTTGTGGCGTGGAGCAGGGTGAAAGCGCCGAGACCGAGGCCGATGACGGCGAGGGGGGCGCTGATGCGAAGCATTGTCCTGAGCATGTCGGTCGTCCGTATCCTGTTCGCTGTGCCGGGTCGGGGCGGTCCCGGTGGATGGGACCAGTATCGGCAGGCGTCCCGTGGCGGACAATTCGCTTCATCCCGCCAGCCGGGCAGCTGGTCGCAGGACAAATAAATTCAATATGAAATAAAAGGGTGCCATAATGAAATAAAATCGGCCTGCGCGCTCGCGGCCAGCGACACCGGCCAGAGGCACCGGTTGGCGAGCGGAGCCTGCGGGAGCCCGCGCCGCGCGACCGGTGAAAACCCGCAGCTGCGCGGTGATCGCCGGTTCGGCACACAGCCGCGCCCGGTCTGCGTCACCCCCGCTCCCGCCGTGCCGGGAGCGACAACGCCGGGTGGCATGCATCGTGCAAACGGGTTCCCACATCACCGACATTGCAGGGAGCAGATCATGGCAAAACCCCTCGCCGGCGTGCGCATCCTGGACCTCACCCACATGCTTTCCGGTCCCTATGGCGCCATGATCCTCGCCGACCTCGGCGCCGAGACCATCAAGGTCGAGCCGTTGAAGGGGGAGGGAACGCGCAAGCTCCTCGCCACGGACCCGGCCAACTCCCTGGAGGGCCAGGGCGCCTACTTCATCACGCTCAACCGCAACAAGCAGAGCGTCGCTGTGGACCTCAAGAGCGAGGAAGGGCTGAAGGTCTTCTACGACCTGGTGAAGGAAGCCGACGTCGTCATCGAGAACTTCAGCGCCGGTGTCGCCGACAAGCTGAAGATCAGCTACCCGTACCTGCGCGAGCACAACCGCGGCATCATCACCTGCTCCATCAGCGGCTTCGGCTCCGCCGGCCCGAACTACCAGCGTCCGGCCTTCGACCAGGTGGTGCAGGCCCTCGGTGGCGGCATGTCCATCACGGGCACCGATGCCGAGCACCCCACCCGCGCCGGCATCCCCATCGGTGATCTCGGCGGCGGCATGTTCGGCGTCATGGGCGTGCTGTCCGCCCTCTACGAGCGCGAGCGCAGCGGCGAGGGCCAGCACGTCGACATCTCCATGCTCGACTGCCAGATCTCCATGCTGAATTACATGGCGACCATGTTTTTCCTGTCGGGCCAGGAGCCGACCCCCATCGGCAACAGCCACTTCGTCCACGTGCCCTACAACAGCTACCGGACGGCGGACGGCCACATCATCATCGCCGTGATCTTCGACAGCTTCTGGGACAACCTGCTCGAAGTCGTCGACTTCGAGCCGTTCCGCGATGAAAAATACAAGACCCAGCCGGGGCGGCTGGCGGACAAGGATTTCATCGACGGCAAGCTCAATGAGCTGCTGGCGACCAATAGCTCGGACTACTGGCTCAAGCGGCTGGAGGAAAAGCGCATTCCCTGCGCCAGGGTCAACCGCTTCGGCGAGGCGCTCTCCGACGAGCAGGTCCTGTCGCGGAACATGGTGGTGGACCTGGAGCACCCGAGCGGCGCGAAGACCCGCGGCCCGGGCAACCCGATCAAGCTTTCCCGCACCAGCGAGGAAAGCTTCTCTCCGGCACCGCTGCTTGGGCAGCACACGGATGCCGTCCTCACGGGTATGCTCGGCTACAGCGCCGAGCAGGTCGCGCAGCTGCGCGAGGAGGGCAAGATTGCATGAGTAAGCCGCAGATCGTGATCAACGAGGTCGGCCTTCGGGACGGCCTGCAGAGCCAGCCAAAGCACTTGACCCTCGATGAGCGCGAGACGATGGCCGACGCGCTCCTCGCCACCGGCATCCGCCATTTCGAGGTCGGCAGCTTCGTCTCGCCGAAGGCGGTGCCGCAGATGGCCGGCACCGGCGAGCTCGTGGCGCGCCTGTCGCCGCCGCCCGGCGTGTCCTTCAGCGCCCTCGTCCCGAATATGAAGGGCTATGAGCTGGCCCGGGCCGCGGGGATCGGTACCGTCGCGGTGGTGGTTTCCGCCACGGAAACCATGAACCGCAAGAACATCAACATGGGCCTCGATGAAACGCTGGCCGTGGCCGAGGCGGTGATCCGCCGCGGCCGTGACGAAGGCGTGCGCGTGCAGGCCTACCTGGCCGTTGCCTGGGAGTGCCCCTTCGAGGGCCCGACGCCGGCGTCCATCGTGCGTGACCAGGCGCAGAAGCTCGCCGCCTTCGGCGCTGACGAGATCGTCATCGCCGATACCATCGGCGCGGCCAACCCGGCGGCCGTGCGTGCGCTCATGGACGACCTGGTGGCCGACCACGGCGGCGAGCGCCTGGCCTGCCACTTCCACGATACACGGGCCCTGGGCCTTGCCAATGTCTACGCGGCGGTGGAGAGCGGCATCCGCCGCTTCGACAGCGCCGTCGGCGGCCTCGGCGGCTGCCCCTTCGCGCCCGGCGCCAAGGGCAACGTGGCGACGGAAGACGTCGTCATGCTGTGTGAGGCCATGGGCTTCGATACGGGCGTCGATATGCCTGCGCTGCTGGCAGCAGTTGCCACGGTCAGTGAACTGATCGGTACGCCGCAGGGCGGCCGCGCCCACTACTGGCTCAGCAAGAACCCCGGCATGAACCCGGGCAAGAACGCGGCCTGACGGCCGGGAAGCGCGGGACCGGCCGGCGGGCCTGCGATGGAGAGGAGATAGCAATGGCATTCAGACTCGGCGTAGACGTCGGCGGCACCTTCACCGACTTCCTGCTCATGAACGAGGAGACGGGCGAGACCCACACCGCGAAGGTGCCGTCCACGCCGGAGGATTCCTCCATCGGCGTGCTCAACGGCGTGGCGCGGGTGTGCGAGGAGTCCGGGATCGAGCCGGGCGACATCAAGCTGGTCATGCACGGCACGACGGTGGCGACGAACGCCGTGCTGACGGGCAAGGGGGCCCGGGTGGGGCTCGTGACCACCGCAGGTTTCGAGGATACATTGCAGGTTGCGCGCTCTTACTGCCCCGGCGGCCTCGGCGGCTGGGTCAGCTATATCAAGAGCCCGCTGCTGGCGCCGCTGGAGCTGACCATCGGTGCGACTGAGCGCATGGCCGCTGACGGCTCAGTGGTCACCCCGCTGGACGAGGACCGGCTCCGGGCCGATCTCGAGGCGCTCTACGCCCGCGGTGAGGTCGAGGCGCTCACCATCTGCTTCGTCAATGCCTACATCAACCACGCCCACGAAGAGCGCGCCCGGGAGATCGCCCGGGAGATCTTCGGCGATACGCCGATCTCGATCTCCAGCGAGGTGGTGCCCGAGATGCAGGAATACGAGCGCACGGAGACCACGGTGGTGAACTCCTACGTGCGCCCGGAAGTCTCCCGCTACGTGAACAACCTGCAGAACGCCCTGGAAGAGCGGCTGGGCGCGGACACGCAGCTGTCCATCCTGCGCTCCGACGGCGGCCTGGCCTCGGCCCGGGCCGCGGCCGATTCGCCGGTGAACCTGCTCATGTCCGGCCCCGCCGGCGGCGTCGCCGGCGCCATCTACTTCTGCAGCCGTGCCGGCTACGACAATATCCTCACCTTCGACATGGGCGGCACCTCCACGGATGTGGCGCTCATCCAGAATTCGAAGGCGCGCGTTCGCCGGGAAACCTACGTCGGCGACGTGAACGTGCGCGCGCCCTCCGTGGACGTGCGCACCGTGGGCGCCGGTGGCGGCTCCATCGCCTTCGTGCCGGAGCTCACGAAAGCGCTGCGCGTGGGCCCCGAGTCCGCCGGGGCCGTGCCCGGACCTGCCTGCTACATGAAAGGCGGCACGGAACCCACGGTCTGCGACGCCAACGTGGTGCTCGGCTACCTGCCCTCGGACGTGCAGCTCGGCGGCAAGATGGAAATCAACTACGACGCTTCCGTGGCGGCGGTGCAGAAGGTGGCCGACGCGATGGGCATCGGCCTGATGGAGGCGGCCGAGGGCATCATCAAGATCGTCAACGAATCCATGTTCGGCGCCCTGCGCCTGGTGTCCGTCGAGCAGGGCTACGATCCGCGCGACTTCGCGCTGGTGGGCTTCGGGGGCGCGGGTCCGCTGCACGCCAACGCGCTCGGTATTCTCACCAACGCCTGGCCGGTGATCGTCCCGCCGGGCCCGGGCGTGCTCTGTGCCTACGGCGATGCGACCACGCAGGTGCAGGACGAGGCGGCGCGAACCTACCTGACCATGGCCGAGGACCTCACCAACGACAAGCTCCTGGCCGACCTCAAGGAGCTGCAGTCGCGGGCCGGGCAGGCGCTGGTTGCCGACGGCATTCCTGCCGAGCAGCACGAAGTCACCTTCCAGGCGGATCTGCGCTACATGGGCCAGGCCTTCCAGATCACCGTCGATTTCACCGAGGACCAGCTGCGCGATAAAGGCGTCGCGATGCTGACCGACGCCTTCGACGAGGAGCATGAGCAGCTGTTCACCTTCAAGCTCGGCGACGGCCACGAGATCCTCATGATCCGCGCCGTGGCCAAGGCCGCCACGCGCACGGTACTCACCCGCGAGGGCGGCGATACGAGTGCGTCCCTCGACGACTGCGTCATCCACGAGAGCCGCTTCTACTACGAGGGCGCCTGGCACGACATCCGCCTCTACGACCGGGGCAGGCTGCACGAGGGACTGACGGTGCCGGGGCCGGCCATCGTCACGGAAATGGACTCCACCACGGTGGTACTGCCGGGCTACGCGGCCGGCGTCGACGCCATCGGCAACCTGCTGATCAACCCGGCAGCCTGAGGAGGGTAGCGAGATGCCTGCACGAATCATCCAGGAAAACAGCGCGCCGCTGAAGACCGTGGACGTTGACGGCGTGACCGTCGACCTCATCGAAAATGCCCTCAAGAACGCGCGCGAGGAAATGGACGCGGTCCTGTTCCGCACCGCGATGTCCCCGGGGATCCGCGAGCAGGGGGACTGTTTTCCCATGATCGCCAACCGCGACGGCAAGATGGTCGTGGGCCAGTTTGGTTCCTTCATCGGCCCGTTCCTGTCGGCCTATGACGCCGATATCGAGGAAGGCGACATCATCCTCACCAACGACCCCTACATGTGTAACGCGGCGGTCTCGCACCTGCCGGACTGGGTCGTGCTCGTGCCCGTGTTCAAGGACGGCCGCCACATCGCCTGGAGCGCGATGTTCGGGCACATGTCCGACAACGGCGGCATGGTGCCGGGCTCCATCCCGATCAGGGCGACGACCATCTACCAGGAAGGGATCCGCATCCCGCCGACCAAGCTGTACAAGAGGGGCGTGCTGCAGGAAGACGTGCTCGAACTGATCCTGCACAACGTGCGCACGCCGCAGTGGAACCGCTTTGACCTCAACGCTCTCGTCGCCGCCTGCAAGACCGCGGCGCGGCGCTGTGTCGAGATCGCCGAGCGCTTCGGCGACGACGTGCTGGCCACCACCATGGACGTCATGCTCCAGCGCAACTACGACGCCATGAAGCACATCATCGAAAACTTCGTGCCCGAGGAGCCGCGGGAGTTCGAGGACTATTTGTGCGACGACGGTATGGGCATGGGCCCGTACCGGATCAAGTGCCGGCTCTGGCGCGAGGGCAGCAAGGCGATCTTCGACTTTGCGGGCACGGACCCGCAGGCGCAGAGCTCGGTGAACTTCTTCCTCAACGAAGACATGTTCAAGATGTTCTTCGGCTCCTTCACGATCAACGTGGTGGACCCGCAGATCGTCTTCAACGACGGCTTCTACGACCTCGTCGACGTGCGCATCCCCGAAGGTACGCTGCTCAAACCGAAGTACCCCGCAGCCCTCTCGGGCCGTACCCATGCCCTGGGCCGCATCTTCGACCTCCTCGGCGCGCTCCTCGGCATGGGCGCGCCGGAACAGATGCTGAACGCTGCGGGCTTTTCCGATTCCCCGCACCTGTTCTACTCCGGCTACCGCGACGACGGCGAGTGGTTCCAGCTGTTCCAGATCGGCTTCGGCGGTATCCCCGGCCGGCCCGTGGGTGACGGCCCCGACGGGCACAGCCTCTGGCCGGGCTTTACCAACGTGCCCAACGAGTTCATCGAGAGCTACTTCCCGCTGCGCATCGAGACCTACGCCACGATCCCGGATTCCGGCGGCGCCGGCCTGCATCGTGGCGGCAACGGTCTCACGGTGGCCTACCGTTTCCTCGCGGACGGTGAGATCGGTATCCACGACGACCGGTGGCTGACGTACCCGTGGGGCGTGCTCGGCGGCGAACCGGGCCTGCGCTCCACCAAGCGGCTGCTGCGCACCGATGGCAGTGAGGAATGGCTGGGCGCCAAGGCCGAGGGCATCAAGGTGAAGAAGGGCGACCTGCTCTACTTCAACACCTGGGGCGGCGGCGGCTGGGGCGACCCCTACGAGCGCGATCCGGAGCTGGTGCGCCAGGACGTCGCCCGCCGCCTCGTCACCGTCGACGGCGCGCGGCGCTACGGCGTGGTCATCGGCGAGGACGGCAGCGTCGACGCCGATGCCACGGCGGCCCTGCGCGACGAGTTGCGCGCGGCGCGTGGCGACGTCGAGCTCTTCAACCGCGGCGGCTCCATCGACGAGCTCAAGGCACGCTGCCTCGAGGAGACCCACCTCGAGCCGCCGGTGGACCCGAGCTTCCAGGGTGTGGCCTGAGGCCCGGGCCGTGGCGGATCTCGAGCGACACAGTGCGCAGCTCGGCCGACGGCCGGCCCTGGTACTCGTGGACATGATCAACGCGTTCACGGACCCGGCCAGCCCGCTGGGCAGTGAAGCGGATGAGGTGGTGGCGGCCAACGCGCGCCTGCTCGCCGCCTTCCGTGAGCGTGGGCTGCCGGTGTTCTTTACCACCGTGGTCTACCACAGCGATGACCAGGCGACGGTGTTCCGCCGGCGCCTGCCGGCGCTCGAAGTTCTGAAGCCCTGTTCGGATGCGATCCGTGTGGACGAGCGGCTGGCACCACGCCCCGGGGAGCGGCTCATCGAGAAATGCTACGCCAGCAGCTTCTTCGGCACGGACCTTGACCAGCGGCTGAAGGCCGCCGGTGTCGACAGCCTCGTGGTCACGGGCCTCACGACGAGCGGCTGTGTGCGCGCCACCGTGGTGGACGGGTTGCAGCATGACTACCCCGTCTTCGTGCCCGCGGACGCGGTGGGCGACCGTAATCCCGAAGCCCACGCGGCCAACCTCCACGACATGCATGCGAAATATGCCGACGTGTCGGACACGCAGGCCATCATCGCCGCCCTGCCCCCGCAGGAGGCCGCCGGATGATGGGCCGCGTCCGCATCCTGGTGGTCGGCTATCGCAAGTTCAGCGAGCTGATCAACGTGCTCCTCCCGGAGTTCGAGCAGGACGTGGAAGTGACCATCGTCGAGTCCATCGCGACGGAAAGCACCGACTATTCGGGCCTGGTCGACAAGCATCGGCCCGACGTCGTTATCAGTGCCGGCTCCAACGCCGCCTACCTGCGCGCCACGCTGTCGGTCCCGGTGCTGTCTCAGCCGATCACGGATACGGACCTGCTCGAGGCCCTCGGCAAGGCGCGGAAGATCTCGCGCCGGATTCACGTTTTCACCTACGCCGAAAAGGCCGGCCCCAGCGAGCGGCTCTTCGCCAGCCTGCCCGAGTTCGCCGACATCGAGCTCCTGCACCACAGCTACAGTACGGCGAGCGAGGCCAGCGAGACGCTGCTCCTCGCCATCGCCGATGAGGACCCGCAGGTGATCGTCGGGCCGAGCTACACCTGCGGCCTCGCCGAACAGCGCGGCATCCCGGCCATCCTCATGTACAGCCGGGAGTCGGCACGGGACATGCTGCGCCGGGCGATCGACACCGGACGTGCCGCGCGCACGGCCCGCGCCACCGAGCGAGGTGCGCCGGATCAGCGTTTCGTGATCCACTCCCGGCAGATGGAGCGGGTTGCGAGCCTCGCGCGGACCTATGCGAGGGGCCAGGCCGCGGTGCTGCTGCAAGGTGAGAGCGGCACCGGCAAGGAGCACATTGCCCGGGAGATCCACCGCCTGAGCGATTTTGCCGACGGTCCCCTGGTCGCCGTCAACTGCGCCAGCATCCCCAACGAGCTGTTCGAGAGCGAGCTGTTCGGTTACGTGGAGGGCGCCTTCACCAGCTCGCGCCGCGGCGGCCGGGTCGGCCTCATGGAGCAGGCGAACGGGGGTGTCCTGTTTCTCGACGAGATCGGCGAACTGCCGCTTCAGCAGCAGGTCAAGCTGCTGCGCGCGCTGCAGGAGCGACGCGTGCGCCCCGTGGGCGGCAATCGTGAGATCGAGGTCGATTTCAAGCTGATCGCTGCGACCAACCAGGACCTGCGCCGCGCCGTCAGCGCCGGCGAGTTCCGGGACGATCTCTACTTCCGTCTCAACGTGTTCACCCTGAAGCTGCCTCCGCTGCGGGAGCGGCCGGAGGACATACCGGCCATTGCCCGCTATTACCTCGGTGAATACGCCCGGCAGTACCGGGTCAGCGTCGATACGGCAGAGCTCCTCGCGCGCGTGGAGCGGGACTTCCAGTGCTATCGCTGGCCTGGAAACGTGCGCGAGCTGCAGAACTTTGCTGAGCGGCTGGTGGTGAACTGCCTCGACCGTCCGCTCGGGGAAATCGACCGGCACGCACTGCGTGAAATTCTTCCGGAACTCTTCATGGACCGGGAAGACCGCGACCAGCGGGGCCTGTTGAAGGCGCAGGAGGAGGAAACCATCCGCGAGGCCATGCAGCGCTTCTCGGGCGATAAACAGAAAGTTGCCGAGTTTCTCGGTATTAGTACCACAACGCTATGGCGGCGCCTGAAACACATGGGTCCCCGGGCAGAGGCCGACGTAGACTCGAGCGTAAGCAAAAGCCGCTAGCAAGAAAAGCAGTTGCTGATAGCAATCAGGAGGAGAGCCATGAACTACAGCAAGCGACCGATGATCGCCGCCCTGGCCCTGGCCAGTGCATCCCTGGCGGGCGGTCCCGCCGCCCTGGCGCAGGACAGCGCCCTGGCCATCGAGGAGGTGGTGGTGACCGCGCGGAAGCGCGCCGAGAACCTGCAGGAGGTGCCGATTGCCATCAGTGCCATCGACGAGAATACGATCCAGCGCGCTGGTATTGAGCGGGCAGGTGACTATGTCGGCCTGATTCCCAATGTGACCCTGGTCGACACGGCCAACGTCGGTGACACCCAGCTGAGCATCCGTGGCATCGTCTCCACCCGTGATGCCGAGTCGACCTTTGCCTACGTCGTCGACGGTATTCTCAGCACCAACCCGAACTCGTTCAACGAAGAACTCTTCGACGTTCAGCAGATCGAGGTACTGAAGGGGCCCCAGGGCGCGCTCTATGGCCGCAACGCAGTGGCCGGCGCGATTCTCGTCACCACGAAGCAGCCGAGCAACGAGTTCGAAGCGCGCATCGGCGGCGGCGTCGGCAACAACGAGAGCACCAAGCTCAACGCCATGGTCAGCGGCCCGATCATCGAGGACAAGCTGCTCGGCCGCCTGGCGGTCAGCACGCGGGAGACGGACGGTTTCTACCGCAACATTTTCACCGGCCAGGACGATGCCGTCGATTTTCTCGACGACACGAGTACCCGCGGCCGGCTGATCTGGAACGCCACCCCGGACTTGACCTTCGACCTGCGGGCGGGCTACTCCGAAGTGAAGGGCGGTGCGATCAACTACAACGCCGCGTTCGCGATTCCCGCCTTCGTCGACGTCTTCGGCCAGCCGAACTATTTCCAGGATCCGAATGACATGGACTTCCGCTTCATCTTCAACGTGCCGGGGGAGAATGAGCAGGAAACCCTTGACCTTGCTCTGAAGATGGACTGGTCCCTCGGCTTCGCCGACCTCATCGCCAGCGTGGCCTACAACGACCTCGAGGAGTACCTGCTCTCCGACGGCACGGCGGCGACGTTCTACGGCTACGAGCTGACCCCGGCCTGCCAGGCGGGCCGGGCCGAGCTCAACAGCTTCACCCGCCCGGATCTGTTCGGTGAACCCTTCAACCCCTTCGGCGTACTGCCGCCTGGAGAGGGGAACGATTTCTCCGGTGTCTATGGCCCGTACACGGCGCTGACCTGTGACGGTTACCAGTACCAGGAGCGGAACCAGACCGACCTCAGCTTCGATGCGCGCCTCGTGTCGCCGCAGGACCAGTCCGTGCGCTGGATAGCCGGTGTCTACGTCGCCGATATCGAGCGCGAGGTGGTGGTGGCATATGGTGCGGACCAGGGCCAGGGTTTCCTGCGCCAGCCCTATGTCGCGCCGAGCGGCCCCAACCCCACGGACCTTTTGTTCTGGGACGATTTCGAAACCACGGTCTACTCCACCTACGGGCAGCTGGAATTCGACCTCGGTGAACGCCAGGAGCTGTCCCTGGCTTTCCGCTATGACCGGGAAGAGCGCGAGGTCATCAACAAGGTGCCCAACGTGCCCAACTCGGGCCTCAACGTGAACCTGCTGGACGGCAACGGGCAGCCCGTGCCGATCAACCCGGCCTTCAACAACAACCCGAACGGTATCCCGGACCGGGACCGCGACTTCAGCCAGTTCCAGCCCAAGGTGACCTGGAGCTGGACGGCGACGGATAACGTCAACGTGTACGCGAGCTACGGTGTCGGCTTCCGCAGCGGCGGTTTCAACTCCGTGGGTACGGAAGACCTGCTGAACTTCTGGTTCAATGCCGGGTTCGGTGGCCCGGGGGAGGCGGTGGATGCCGGCATCACGGTCACGGACGACTACGACAAGGAGGTGTCCGAGGCCTTCGAGCTGGGCTTCAAGTCCGAGTGGATGGACCGTCGCCTGCGCCTCAACGCCTCCGTGTTCCGCACGGACGTCGAGGACAACCAGTTCTTCGAGTTCTTCGCCGGCCCCTTCGGCCTGCTGCGCTCGGTGACGACCATCGACGAGCTCTACATCCAGGGCCTGGAAGCTGACTTCACCTTCCTGGCAGCCGACGGCCTGACGGTCTACGGCGGCTTCGGCCTCATGGACTCGGAGATCGAGGAGAACCGCAACCGGCCGCTCTCCGAGGGTAACGACGTGCCGCAGGCACCGGAGGAAACCGCGAACCTCGGCGTCGAGTGGGTCTTCCCCATTGCGGGGGATATCGAGCTGGTGAGCCGCCTCGACTGGCAGTACACCGGCGAGATGTGGTTCCACACCCTGCAGGGTGAGCAGACGCCGACGATCTGGAATGCCTTCTTCGGGCCGGGCTTCAACCAGGACTTCTCCCTGTCCTCCCGCGATGCCTACAGCACCGTGGATCTGCGCATCGGCCTCGAGGCCATGAACTGGTCTATCACGGCCTGGGGCAAGAACATCACGGACGAGGAGTACCTGCAGGAGATCATCCCGGCGCCGGAGTTCGGCGGGACCTTCAACCACCCCTCCGCCCTGCGCGGCTACGGCGTGGATTTCACCTACCGCTTCTGACCGTGGATGCAGTACCGGAAAACGGCGCCGCGAGGCGCCGTTTTTCGTTGAGGCGACCGGTGTGGCGGAGTGTCGCAGCGCTGCTCGCCACCCATTGCCGCTGTTAAACTGTCGTCCACGTTTTGTGGCGAGGGGTGATGCATGGCGGATTGGTTTTCCGGCCTGATGCAACGGGTGCTCCGTGGCGCCCTGCCGCGTCTCATTTTCCTCGCCGCGATCGTTGCGGGTCTCCTCGCCCTCGAGTTCACTCCCCGCGAGGAAGAGCCGCAGATCGTCGTGCCGATGATCGATGTGCTGGTCGAGGCGCCGGGGCTGAGCGCCGCGCAGACCGAGCGCCAGGTGACGCTGCCCCTGGAGAAGCTGCTGAACCAGCTGCCTGGCGTGGAGCACCTCTACGCCAGCTCCGGCGAGGGCGAGGCGGTGGTCACCCTGCGCTTCCGGGTGGGTGAAGACCGCGAGAAGGCGATCCTCAATACCTACAACAAGCTCTACGCCAACCAGGAGCAGATTCCCCCGGTGGTCAGCAGTTGGCAGCTGAAGCCGGTGGAGGTGGACGATGTGCCCATTCTCGTTGTCGGCCTCTGGAGCGACGATCCCGACCGCTACAGCGACTACGAGCTGCGCCGCGTCGCCGAGGAGTTCACCACGGCGCTCCAGGCGATTCCCGACACCAGCGAGGTGAAGGTGGTCGGGGGCCGGCCGCGCACGGCGCGGGTGCTCCTCGACCCGGAAGCCCTCGCCGCACGGCGGACGACCGCCGCCGATGTAGTCGATGCGCTCGCGGTTTCCAGCGTCCTGACCCGCGCCGGGCACTGGGCCGTCGGCGACCGCGCGATCCGCCTGGAGGGCGGCGACGTGCTGCGCGAGCCGTCGGAACTCGACCAACTGGTGGTGAACGTGATCGATGGCGCGCCGGTCACTCTGGGTGAGGTGGCGAAGATCGATGATGGCCCTGCCGAGGCGGAAAACTACAGCTGGCTCATGCCAGAGGACGAAAAGGGAGACGGTTATCCGCTGGTGGTGCTGTCGGTCGCCAAGCAGCGCGGTGCCAATGCGGTTGCCGTGGCCGAAGAGTCCCTCGCCGTCCTGGAGCGCGTGCGCGCCAATATCCTGCCCCCGGAGCTCAGGCTGACGGTCCTGCGCAACTACGGCGAGACGGCCGATGCGAAGGTCAACGACCTGGTCACGTCGCTGGCCTTCGCCATCTTCACTGTGGTGGTCTTTATCGGGGTCTTCCTCGGTTGGCGCCCGGCGGTTGTCGTCGGCCTGGCGGTGCCCGTGTGCTACGGCATCACCCTGGCCCTGGACCTGGCCCTCGGTTACACCATCAACCGGGTGACGCTCTTTGCGCTCATCCTGTCCCTGGGCCTGCTCGTGGATGATCCGATCACCGGCGTCGACAACATCGCCCGCTTCCTTGCCCGCGGCGGCCGCACCGCCGACCGGGTGATAGGCGCGATGGCGGAGCTGCGAACGCCGCTGATCATGTCCACGGTCACGATCATCCTGGCCTTTCTGCCGCTGGCGTTTATCACCGGCATGATGGGTCCCTACATGGCGCCCATGGCCTTCAATGTGCCCGTGAGCGTGATCAGCAGTACCGTGGTGGCCTTCCTGGTCACGCCCTGGGTGGCGAGCCGGCTGCTGCGTCCGGGAGAGGGCGCGCTTGCCGAGGGCGCCGAGGGCAGCGGCTTCTACTACCGGGCTATCGCCCCTTTCCTCGCCAGCCGGCGGCGCGCGAAGGCGGTGCTCCTGGCCGTGGTCCTGCTGTTCCTGGCGGCAGCGCTGCTGCCGGCCCTGCGCCTGGTGCCGCTCAAGCTCCTGCCCTTCGACAACAAGAACGAGGTGCAGGTGCTCATCGACATGCCGGAGGGAACCAGCCTCGAGCGTACCGCGGCGCTCACCCGCACGGTGGCGGAAGCCGTCGCCCGGGTGCCCGAGGTGGCCGACATCGCCGGTTTTGTGGGCGTGCCTTCGCCGATGGATTTCAACGGCATGGTGCGGCGCTACTATCAGCGCCAGGGTCCGCACCTGGGCGAACTCCGCCTCGTGCTCGTCGACAAGCTGGACCGGGAGCACCAGTCGCACGCCGTGGTCCTGCGCCTGCGGGAACTGCTGGCCCCCTACAGCGGCGACGGCGTGGTGGTGCGGGTTGTTGAGGTTCCCCCGGGGCCGCCGGTGCTGAGCACGCTGGTGGCCGAGATCTACGCCGAGCCCCTCACGCCCTACGATGCCCAGCAGGCGGCAGCGGAAACGCTCATGGCCCGCCTCGAGCGCGAGCCGCACGTGGTCGAGGTCGACTCGAGCCTGGAGGCGCCCTGGCCGCGCCTGCGCTTCGTTACCGACAAGCAGAAAGCCGCGCTGTCGGGCGTGGCGACGGCCGACGTGGCGAACACGCTTGCCATGGCCAATGCGGGGCTGGTCGCGGGCTACCTGCAGCAGCCCGAGGAACTCCACCCGCTGCCCGTGGAGCTCCGCCTGCCGGTGCCTGAGCGCGCATCGCTTGCCGATTTCGAGCGCCTCATCGTCCGCGGCCGCCCGGGCGTGGCCAAGGCCACGACCCCGCAGGGGCTGGAGCTCGCGCCGCAGCCGCTGGTGCCTCTCGGTGAACTCGGCAGCTTCGAGGCAGGCAGCGCGGACCCGACGCTGCACCGCAAGGACCTCCGGCGCGTGATCTACGTGACGGCGGAGCTCAACGGCCGGACACCGGCCGAGGTGGCGGCGGACGTGGCCGCCGATTACCGGGACGATTCCGCCGAGGCGACCGGTCCGGCCGGCGCCCGCCATGATCGCTGGGCGTCGCGCACCTACTTCAATAACGGGGCGGGGGACAGCTGGAGCCTGCCGCCGGGCACCTCGGCGAGCTGGACCGGCGAGGGCGAGCTCAGCATCACCCTCGACGTGTTCCGCGACATGGGGCTGGGCTACCTCTTCGCGCTGCTGGCGATCTTCGCGGTGTTGCGGCTGCAGACCGCCTCGACGGCGCTGTCGCTGATCATCATGGCCGCCATACCCCTCACGATCATCGGCATCATGCCCGGCTTCTGGGCCATGAACGGCTTTGGTGAGCGCGTGGTTGCGGGTGCCCCGGACCCCGTGCTGTTCACGGCGACGGCGATGATCGGCATGATCGCGCTCGCCGGCATCGTGGTGCGCAATTCGCTGATCCTGGTGGAGTTCGTGACTGAGGCACGCCAGGGCGGCGCGAGCGTGCGCGAGGCAGTGCTCAGTGCCGGTGCGGTGCGCATGCGCCCGGTGCTGCTTACGGCCGGCACGACGCTTCTCGGCAACCTCGTCATCACCCTGGACCCGGTCTTCAACGGCCTGGCGCTCGCGATCATCTTCGGCATCATCGCCTCGACCCTGTTCACCCTGCTGGTGGTGCCGGTCGTCTACTGGCTGGTGTTCGAACCGGCCGCCCCGACAGCGACCCCGTCGGCAGAGGAAGGAGAAACCCCATGACAAGCCTGCTGCGAAAGCTGCTTCTGCCCCTCGGCGCCCTGCTGGTGCTCCTGCTGCTGATCTACTGGATGGCCGGTGGCTTCCGCGACCAGGTTGTTCCGGGGCTCGGGCGCGCAGCGCCGGCGGCAGCCGGGGACGCCCTGCCGGTGCGTGCGGAAACGGAGCCGGCCTTCGAGGCCGTTCCCGCCTCGGTGGAGGCGCGCGAGACGACGGTGGTCGCTTCGCGGCTGCTGGCCCGCATCACGGAACTCCCGGTGCGTGCCGGAGATTACGTGGAGGCCGGTCAGCTCCTCGTGCGCCTGGAGCAGGCGGATCTCGAGGCGCGGGCGCGGCAGGCCCAGGAGACGGTGCGCAGCGTTTCCGCGCGGCTGAAGGAGGCGCGGCAGAACCTGGCGCGCGCCGAAGAACTGCATGGCCGCCAGCTCATTGCGGACGCCGACCTCGACGCCGCACGCGCAAACGCCGCCAGCCTGGAGGCGCAGCTCGCCGCCGCCCGGCAGGCGGCCGAGGAGGCGGAAACGGCGCTCAGCTATTCGCGCATCACCTCGCCCCTCGCCGGTCGCATTGTCGACCGCTTTGCTGAGCCCGGCGATACGGTACAGCCCGGACAGAAGATTCTTTCCCTCTACAACCCGTTTTCCCTGCGCGTGGAGGCACGGGTCCGTGAGGGGCTGGCCCTCGCTCTCACGCCGGGGGAGGAACTGGCGGTGGCCGTGCCCGCGGTCAACAAGGCCTTTACCGCGCGTATCGAGGAAATCGTCCCGGCCGCGGACCCGGCCTCGCGGACCTTCGAGGTGAAGGCCACCCTGACGGCGCAGAACGGACTGCTCCCCGGCATGTACGCACGGCTCAGGGTACCCGCCGGGGAACGCGAGCGGCTGCTGGTACCCGCCGACCGGGTCCGCCGCGTCGGCCAGCTCGACGTGCTCTGGGTCGCCGGAGAAAACGGCGTGGAGCGGCGCTTCGTCCGCCTGGGCCCCCCGCGCGATGACGGGCACGTCGAGGTGCTGGCCGGCGCAGCCGCCGGCGAGCAGGTGTTGCCGCCGCCCGGCCAGGGCTGAGTCGGGCGGGGCTGCGCCGGCCTAAACCGGCTCGGGCGTTTCGTCGCGGTAGCTGTCGATGGCCGGGCAGGCGCAGAACAGGTTGCGGTCGCCGTAGACGTTGTCCACCCGGCCTACCGGCGCCCAGTACTTGTCGTTGCGCAGGCTGTCTACCGGATAGGCGGCCTGGCTCCGAGGGTACGGGTGAGGCCAGTGCTCTGCAGTCAGTTCCGCCAGCGTGTGCGGGGCATTCACCAGGGGATTGTTGTCCGCCGGCAGCCGGCCTTCCTCCACGGCGCGGATCTCCTCGCGGATCGTGATCATCGCATCGCAGAAACGGTCCAGCTCGGCGAGGGACTCGGACTCGGTCGGCTCGACCATCAGCGTACCCGCGACCGGGAAGGACATGGTCGGGGCGTGGAAACCGAAATCGATCAGCCGCTTCGCCACGTCTTCCTCGCCGATACCGCTCCTTTCCTTCAAGGGCCGCAGGTCGACGATGCACTCGTGCGCGACACGCCCGTTGCGCCCGGTGTAGAGGATCGGGAAATGCGGCGCCAGCCGGTGGGCGATGTAGTTCGCCGAGAGAATCGCCACTTCGCTGGCGCGGGTGAGGCCCCGGGCGCCCATGAGGGCGATGTAGGTCCAGGAGATCGGCAGGATGGAGGCGCTGCCCCAGGGCGTGGCCGAGACGACGTCGTTGTCCGCGGCGAGTCCGGGTACGGGCACTACCGGGTGCGAGGGCAGGAAGGGCTCGAGGTGCGCGCCGACGCCGATCGGGCCCATCCCCGGTCCGCCGCCGCCGTGCGGGATACAGAAGGTCTTGTGCAGGTTCAGGTGCGAGACGTCGGCGCCGAACTCACCGGGCGCGGCGATGCCCACCAGCGCATTCAGGTTCGCGCCGTCCACGTAGACCTGGCCGCCGTGGGCATGGATCAACTCGCAGAGCTCGACGATGGACTCCTCGAACACGCCGTGCGTTGAGGGGTAGGTGACCATGATCGCAGCGAGCTGCTCGCTGTGCGCCTCGACCTTCGCCTTCAGGTCGTCCATGGCTACGTTGCCCTCGCTGTCGCAGTCGACGATGACGATGCGCATCCCGGCAAGGGCGGCACTCGCCGGGTTGGTGCCGTGAGCCGAGGCGGGGATGAGGCAGAGGTCCCGGTGCCCCTCGCCGCGCGCCTGGTGATAGCGGCGGATGGCCAGGAGCCCGGCGTACTCGCCCTGGGAGCCGGCGTTGGGCTGCAGCGAGATGGCGTCGTAACCGGTGCACTCGCGCAGCATGTGCGAGAGCTCGTCGAGGAGCCGGCGATAGCCCTCGGTCTGCGACGCCGGCGCAAAGGGGTGGATGCGGGCGAACTCCGGCCAGCTCACCGGGAGCATCTCCGTGGTCGCGTTCAGCTTCATGGTGCAGCTACCGAGGGGGATCATGGCCCGGTTGAGCGCGATGTCCCGCCCCTCCAGCCGGTGCAGGTAGCGCAGCATCTCCGTCTCGGACTGGAAGCTGTTGAAGAGCGGGTGCTGCAGGTAGTCGACGGGGCGCTCCAGTGCTTCCGGCAGGCCGCTGGGCACCGCCGGGTCATCGGCCACCTCGGCGCTGTCGCCGAAGACCGCGAGAAGGTCGGCCAGATCCGCGAGGGTGGTGGTCTCGTCCAAGGCGATGCCGAGGCGGTCGTCGCCCACCGGGCGCAGGTTGATGCCGGCGGCCTCGGCGCTCGCCAGCAGTTCTGCCTGCCGGTCACCGACGCGCACGGTCACGGTGTCGAACCAGTGCGTGTTATCGAGGGCGAATCCGGCGGCGGTCAGCCGCGCGGCGAGCAGGTTGGTGAGCCGGTGCACGCGCTCGGCGATGCGGCGCAGCCCGTCGGGGCCGTGGTACATGGCGTAGAAGGCCGCCATGATCGCCAGCAGGGCCTGCGCGGTGCAGATGTTGCTCGTGGCCTTTTCGCGGCGGATGTGCTGCTCGCGGGTCTGCATGGCCATGCGCAGCGCCTGCCGGCCGTGCCGATCGACGGAGACACCGATGATGCGCCCGGGGGTCGAGCGCTTGTAGCTATCCCGGGTGGCAAAGAAGGCGGCGTGCGGGCCTCCGAAACCCATGGGGATGCCGAAGCGCTGGCTGGAGCCGAGGACGACGTCGGCGCCGGCCTCGCCCGGTGCCTTCAGCAGGAGCAGGGCGAGCAGGTCGGCGGCGACGCACACGAGTGTCTGCTGGCCATGGGCCGCCTCGATCATCGGCGCCAGGTCGCGCACCTCGCCGTGGCTGCCAGGGTATTGCAGCAGCAGCCCGAAGGCATCGCCGCCGGCCAGCGGGTCCTCGGGGTCGGCGACGACGACCTCGATATCCAGCGGCTCGGCACGGGTGCGCAGCACGGCCAGGGTCTGCGGATGACAGTCTGACGCCACCAGGAAGCGGTTGCTGCGGTTCTTCTTGTTTACCCGCTGCAGGAGCGTCATGGCCTCGGCGGCGGCCGTGGCCTCGTCGAGGAGTGAGGCGTTGGCGAGGTCCATGCCCGTGAGGTCCATCACCAACTGCTGGTAGGCGAGCAGTGCCTCCAGGCGGCCCTGCGAGATCTCCGGCTGGTAGGGGGTGTAGGCCGTGTACCAGCCAGGGTTCTCAAGCACGTTGCGCTGGATGACCGCCGGGGTGAAGGTGTCGTGGTAGCCCATGCCGATGAAGGAGCGCAGCACCCGGTTGCGGCCGGCGATGTTGCGCAGGCGTTCGAGTACGGCCTCTTCCGTCTCCGGCTCCGCCAGCGCCATGGCCCCCCGCCGACGGATGCTGCCCGGCACCGTGGCGTCGATGAGCGCCGCCAGGCTGTCATAACCGATGGCCCGGGCCATCTCGGCCTGCTCCGCCTCCGTGGGGCCGATATGACGGCGGAGGAAGGCGTCGCGGTCTTCAAGCTGGGCCAGGGGTGTGTCGTTCATGGAGGCTCCCGGTCAGGAAAAGAGCGGGGCCTCGGGGCCCCGGGAAAAGGGGCAGAATGGTAGCAGCAGCCCCCGGGAGCGGCAACGCGACTGCCGCCCCGGGGCCTTGCCGCCGGGCCCCGCAGGGGCCCGGGTCAGAGGTCGATGGCGAGGGTCAGGCGGGCATTCAGTGGCCGCCCGGTGGTGATGTTGGTGTTGCTGTGGGCGTCGGGGAAGTAATCCTCGTCGAGAAGATTCTCCACGTTCAGCTGCAGCCGCATGCTATCGCTCAGGCGGTAGTAGGCCGCGGCATCCAGCCGCGTGTAGGAGGGCACCTCGACGGAGTTGTCTTCCTGGATGAAGAAGCTGTCCTGGTAGGTGGCACCGAGGCCGAGCCGGAGCCGGTCTGTCACCTGGTAGGAGTTCCAGATGGAGAACATGTGTTCCGGCGTCTGCCGGGTGCGGTTGCCGTCGTTACCGGTGCCGTCCGCGCGCTGCACCTCGCCATCGAGGTAGGAGTAGCCCGTGGTGATCGCCCAGCGCTCTGTCAGGGCGCCGGTCAGCTGCAGCTCCACGCCGCGGGTCTCGGAACCCTCGACGAGGATGACCTGCTCGGGGTTCTGCGGGTCCACCGAGGTGAAGCTCTCGCGCTCCAGCTCGAAGACGGCGGCGGTGAGCGCCAGCGAGGGCTTGAGGTCCCACTTCAGGCCCAGCTCACGGTTCTCGAAGAACTGCGGCTTCGTGCTCTCGCTGGTGAGGTCGAGGGTCAGGAACTGCTCGCCGGACAGCGGCAGGAACGTCTCGCTGTAGCTGGCGTAAAGGGATACGTTGTCCGCCGGCTTGTAGATCAGGCCGAAGCGCGGCGTGACTTCCTCGTCCACCCGGTTGAAGTCGCCATCGACGGCGTCGCCGTCGGCCTGTTCGATACGGTCGAGGACGTCGATGTCGAAACGGTCGTAGCGCAGGCCCAGCAGTACCTTGAACTGTTCGGTGACGGCGAGCTGGTCCTGCAGGTAGACCGAGGTAAACCGGACCCGGGAGTCCCGGTCACGGACCGTGTTGGCGTAGTCGAAAGCCGGGATGACGAGCGGATCGCTGAAGGGGATCAACAGCTGGTCGTCGCCATTGTCGGCAAAGACGTTGTCCTGGCGCGCGTTGCTGGTCTCCTGGTCCCCGGCCTCAATGCCGAAAAGTACCGTGTGGCCCAGGCGGCCGGTGTCGAACTCGCCGACCAGGTTGGCCTGGGCGATGAGGTTCTCGCGCTGGGTGGTGTCCCGGTACCCGTCGAGCTCCACCGCAGCGAAGCTGCTGCCGGTCACGGTGACCGCCTCGCTGGGGTAGAGATTCTGGTAGGCCTTGTCATAGTCGGCGTACTGCACGGTGAGATTGCCGCGCAGCTGCTCGGAGAAGGTGTGGTCGAGGCGGCCGCGGAGCAGGTGCGCCTCCAGCGTGGTGCTGTTGCGGTCCGCGGAGCCGAAGAAGGTGTCGTCGTAGCCCTCGAGGGGACGGTCCGGCCGCCCCTCGACGACCTGCGAGGGCACGCCGCGGTCGACCACCCGGTCGTCGTCGATGTATTCGTAGGAGAGGAAGGCACTGGTCGCCTCGCCGAGAACGAGGCGGGCGGTCGGGTTCACCGCGTAGCTGTCACCATCGTAGACATCGCGGTGGTTCTCGAGGCCCTGGGCGTAGGCGTTCAAGCGCAGCGCCACGTTTTCGCCGGCATCGGCGTTCAGGTCGACTGTGCCGGTCCAGGCGCCGAAGGTGTCGACGCCGAGGTCCATGGTGCCGAAGCGCTCGCCGATCAGCGGCTTTTTCTGCACCCGGTTGATCACACCGCCACCGCCGCCGCGGCCGAAGAGCAGGGCGTTGGAGCCACGGAGAATCTCCACCTGCTCGACGTTGTAGAGCGGCCGGTAGTACTGCACGTCGTCGCGCAGCCCGTCCACGAAGAAGTCGGCGGTGCTCTGGATGCCGCGGATGATCATGGCATCGCGGTGGCCTTCTCCCTGGCTGATGGCGATACCCGGCGTGTAGCGGAGCACGTCGCCGAGGCCCTGGAAGGCCTGGTCCTCGATCTGGCGCTCGCCGAGGATGGTCAGGCTTTGCGGCACGTCGATGATGGGCGTGGGCGTTTTGACGGCGTTCAGCTTGTCGAGGGACAGGTAGCGGCCCTGGACGAGGATTTCCTCCATCGCGCCGGCGGCGTCGTCTGCCCGGGCGGTGGTGGCGATGGGCAGGCAGCAGGCGAGGGCGAGAGCGCCTGCTGCAGCCGTTGATCGGCGGTGCATGGCCATGGTGATGAATACTCCGGCTAGTTGTAAGGGAATAGAGCGAGAGTATATGGCTAGTGATTATGATTCGCAATTGCGGCCGCGGTCGTTTGTCATGACATGCGGCGCGGGCTTGTGCCGCCCGCCCGCCTGCGGCACGCTGGCTGCGAGAGCCTAGGAATCCCGCGTATGCAGCTGACTGACCCCGGCGATGTCGCCATGGACGCGTCGCGCCTTGCGCGCATCGGCGACCACCTCCAGCAACGCTACCTCGAGCCAGGCAAGATCCCGGGCTACCTGGCGCTCGTCAGCCGCCGCGACCGGGTCTGCTACCTCGACAGCGGTGGCTTTGCGGACCGGGAGCGGGCGACGCCCGTGACCGAGGACACCCTCTTTCGCATCTATTCCATGACCAAGCCCGTGGTTTCGCTGGCGCTGATGATGCTCTGGGAGCGCGGGCTCTTTGCCCTCGACGACCCCGTGGCCCGCTACCTGCCCCCGTTCCGGGACCTGCGGGTCCGCAGCGGCGGTGCCTGGCCGCTCTTCGAGACGCGCCCCTGCGAGCGGCCCATGCGTGTGCGTGACCTGCTGATGCATACCTCCGGCCTCACCTACGATTTCCTGCGCGAGAGCAACGTCGACTACGCCTACCGCAAGCTCCAGGTGGGTAACCCGCGGCCCGGCTACACACTCGAGGACATGATCTCGCAACTCGCCGAACTGCCGCTGGAATTCTCACCCGGCGAGCGCTGGAACTACTCCCTGGCTACGGACGTGGCCGGTCATCTCGTCGAGGTGCTGAGCGGGCAGCCGCTGCCTGACTTCCTGCAGCGGGAGGTTTTCGACCCGCTGGGCATGGTCGATACCAACTTCAACGTGCGCGACGACCAGCTGCCCCGCTTTGCCAGCTGCTACCGGCGCGAGCCGGACAAGACCGTGGTCCTGCACGATGATGGACAGGCGTCGGCCTTCCGCGACCGCAGCTTTTTCTCGGGTGGTGGCGGGCTGTTGTCCACGGCCGGCGATTACCTGCGCTTCTGCCGCATGCTGCTGGCCGGCGGCGTGCTCGACGGACGGCGTATCATCGGTTCACGCACCCTGGCGTTCATGACCCGCAACCACCTGCCGGACGGGGGGGACCTCGCACAATGGGCGAGCGGGGGTTTCAGCGAGACCAGCTACGCGGGCGTCGGCTTTGGCCTCGGCTTTGCCTGCAAGGTGGACCCGGTGGCGAACGGCTACCCGGCCCCGGGGGGCACCTTCTACTGGGGCGGGCTCGCCAGCACGCTGTTCTGGGTTGATCCGGCTGAAGAACTGGCCGTGCTTTTCTTCACCCAGCTCATCCCCTCGAGCACCTTCAACTTCCGGGGGCAGCTGGAGCAGCTGGTTTATGCCGCGCTCGAGTAAGCGGGTCGTGACGGGCTAGGAAACGTCCACATCCCCGTAGCGTATGCTGGTCACCCGGTAGCGCTGCCGTCCTCCCGGTGCCTGCACAATCACGTCTTCGTCGATCCGCCGGCCGAGGAGAGCGCGGGCCATCGGCGCGTCGATGGAAATCGCCCGGCGGGCGAGGTCGAACTCGTCCGGTCCGACGATGCGCCAGGTGCTCTCCTCGCCGGCCTCGTCCTCGAGGGTGACCCAGGCGCCGAAGTAGACCTTCCCGGTGTCGGCGGGCGGCTGGTCCACCACGGTGACCTCCTCGAGGCGCTTGTTGAGGAAGCGCACCCGGCTGTCGATTTCCCGCAGCCGCCGCTTGCCGTAGATGTAATCGCCGTTTTCCGAGCGGTCACCGTTCTTGGCCGCCTCGTGCACCGCCTGCGTCACCTGCGGCCGTTCCTCTTTCCACAGGCGCACAAGCTCCGCGCGCAAGGCTGCCTCCCCCGCGGGGGTGATCAGCGGTGTGCCGCGGCGGCGGGGTGGGCGGTAGCGGGCCATGGGGCCGCATGCTAGCAGGTACAGTGGGGGCGCGGGAGCCGGGACTGGACGGCCCGTGGTGACGTTGCTAGAAAGGCAGGTCCTTACCCGGTAGGAGAAGCCCATGCTCCGGCGACTGTTCGGCGCGCTGCTCGCCCTGGCCCCGCACCTTGCTGCAGGGGCCGCCGGTGCCGCCTGTGACGACCTCGGTGGCGAGCTGCGGCAGGGCGGTCTGCTCTGGGGCCGGGCGGCGCCGGGAAGCACCGTGACCCTGGATGGCGAGGCGCTGCCGGTACTGCCGGATGGCTGGTTCCTCGCCGGCTTCGGCCGCGATGCGCCGGCGACGGCAGAGCTGGTGGTCAGCGGCCCCGAACCGTGCCGGCGGACACTCGCGGTCGCCGCGCGGGCCTACCAGATCCAGCGCGTCGACGGTGTCCCCCAGCACACGGTGACCCCGCCGCCGGAACAGCTCGAGCGCATCCGCCGTGAGCGGGCGCTGGTCGCCGCCGCCAAGGGGCGTCGCATCGAGGAGCCCGCATGGCTCAGGCAGGTGGCAGGGGCCTTTGCCTGGCCGGCCACGGGACCGATCTCCGGCGTCTACGGCAGCCAGCGGGTCTACAACGGCACGCCGGGCACCCCGCATTACGGTGTGGACGTGGCCGCACCGGCCGGAACCCCCGTGCACGCCCCGGCGGACGGGCTCGTCACCCTGGCCGAGCCGGATCTCTTCTACTCCGGCGGCACCATTATCATCGACCACGGCTACGGCCTCTCCTCGTCCTTCCTGCACCTGAGCGAGGTGGGTGTCGCCGTAGGGGATGAAATCCGCCGGGGCGAGGTGATCGGCGCCATTGGCGCCAGCGGCCGTGCCACCGGCCCGCACCTCGACTGGCGCATGGCCTTCCACGGCCGGCGCATCGACCCCCAGCGCCTTGTCCCGCCCATGCCCCGAAACCTGAACAAGCCCTGAAAAAGTCCGTATAATACGTAGCTTCAATCCATGGACGCTGGAGGCGCAGTTGCCCGTGCTCGACAAGAAGCTACTCAGCATCCTGGTCTGCCCCGTGAGCAAGGCGCCGCTGGACTACGACGAGGAAAACGAGGAGCTGGTATGCCGCGCCAGCGGGCTTGCCTATCCCGTGCGCGACGGTATCCCCGTCATGCTGGAGAGCGAGGCCCGCCAGCTCACCGCCGACGAAAAACTGGGCTAGCGCATGAGTGACACCGTATTCGGCAAGATCGTTGCCGGCGAAATCCCCGCGGAGTTCATCTACGAAGATGAGCACTGCGTCGCCATCCACGACATCAATCCCCAGGCCCCGGTGCACGTACTGGTCATTCCCCGCAAGGCGATCGCGAAGCTTTCGGATGCCGAGGAAGAGGACGGCGAACTCCTCGGCCAGCTGATGCTCGCGGCCGGCAGGGTCGCCCGTCAGCTCGGCGTGGCCGACGGCTTCCGGCTCATCGTCAACAACGGGGAAAGCGCCGGGCAGACCGTTTTCCACCTCCACCTGCACATCATCGCGGGGCGCAGCTTCACCGAGGGCCGCATGGTCAGCTGAGCGCGCGCCGCTAGCACCGAGAGCACCTATGAAAACCGGAGAGATTCGCGAGGCCTTCCTGGCCTTCTTCGAGCAGCACGGCCATACCCGTGTGCCCAGCAGTTCCCTGGTGCCCGCCAACGATCCGACGCTGCTGTTCACCAACGCCGGGATGAACCAGTTCAAGGACACCTTCCTCGGCACGGACCCGCGCCCCTACACCCGGGCGGCGTCCAGCCAGCGCTGCGTGCGCGCCGGTGGCAAGCACAACGACCTCGAGAATGTGGGTTACACGGCGCGGCACCACACCTTCTTCGAGATGCTGGGCAACTTCAGCTTCGGCGATTACTTCAAGCGCGAGGCGATCCGCTTTGCCTGGACGTTCCTCACGGAGAACCTCGGTCTGCCGTCGGAGCGGCTCTGGGTGACCGTGCACGTCTCCGACGACGAGGCCGCGAAGATCTGGACCGACGAGATCGGCTTCCCGGCCGAGCGCCTGTCCCGCCTCGACGAGGACAATTTCTGGCAGATGGGCGATACGGGCCCCTGCGGCCCGTGCTCGGAGGTCTTCTACGACCACGGCCCGGAGGTCCCCGGCGGGCCGCCCGGCAGCGAGGATGACGACCTCGACCGCTACATCGAGATCTGGAACCTCGTGTTCATGCAGTACAACCGGGATGCCTCCGGCGAGATGGCGCCGCTGCCCAAGCCGTCCGTGGACACGGGCATGGGCCTCGAGCGCATCGCCGCGGTGCTCCAGGGCGTGCACAGCAACTACGAGATCGACCTGTTCCAGGCGCTGATCGATGCCGCGGCGGAGATCATCGGTGTGGAGGACCGCACGGCCTCCTCGCTGCGGGTGATCGCCGACCATATCCGCTCCTGCGCCTTCCTGGTGGCCGACGGCGTGCTGCCCGGTAACGAGGGCCGCGGCTACGTGCTGCGCCGCATCCTGCGCCGGGCCATCCGCCACGGCAACAAGCTGGGTGCGACCGAGCCCTTCTTCTACCGCCTGGTCGCGCCGCTGGTGGCGCAGATGGGCGAGGCCTACCCGGAGCTCGCGAAGCAGCAGTCCGCTATCGAACGCGCCCTGCTGGCCGAGGAAGAGCAGTTCGCCAAGACCCTGGACCACGGCATGGCGATCCTCGAGGAGGCCCTGGAAGGCCTCGACGGCTCGGAGATCCCCGGCGAGGTGGTGTTCAAGCTCTACGACACCTACGGCTTCCCCACGGATCTGACCAACGACATCGCCCGCGAGCGTGGCCTCACCCTGGACCTCGACGGCTACGAGCGCGCCATGGCGGCGCAGCGCGAGCGCTCCAAGGAGGGCGGGAGTTTCAAGGTCGATTACAACGCGACGCTGCAGCTCGACGGCGAAACGGCCTTCACTGGCTACGAGAGCCTGAGCGGCGAGGGCCGGGTGCTGGCGCTGCTGCGCGACGGCGAGCCGGTGAGCGCCCTCGGCATGGACGACAACGGCGTCCTCGTGCTCGATGCGACCCCGTTCTACGCCGAGTCCGGCGGCCAGGTGGGCGACACCGGCTACCTCGCCGGGGAGGGCGTGCGCCTCGAGGTCACCGATACTACCAAGGCCGGCAGCCATCACCTGCACCACGTGCGCGTCCTCGAGGGCGAGGTGCGCGAGGGCAGCGAACTCGCGGCCACCGTCGACCGCGCAGTGCGCCAGCGCACGCGCCTGAACCACTCGGCGACGCACCTGCTGCACGCCGCGCTGCGGCGGGTGCTCGGCGAGCACGTCACCCAGAAAGGCTCGCTGGTGGACTCCGAGCGGCTGCGTTTCGACTTCTCCCACGGCCAGCCGATCAGCGCTGATGAGCTGGCCGAGATCAGCGCGCTGGTCAACGCCCAGGTGCGCGCCAATACGCCCGTGGTCACCCGCCACATGTCCATGGACGAGGCCATGGCGGCCGGCGCCATGGCCCTCTTCGGCGAGAAGTACGGTGACGAGGTGCGCGTGCTGAGCATGGGGGCCGACGATTTCTCCGTGGAGCTCTGCGGCGGCACCCACGTGGACCGCACCGGTGACATCGGCCTCTTCCGCATTGTCGCCGAGGCCGGCGTGGCGGCCGGTGTGCGCCGTATCGAGGCGGTCACGGGGGAGGGTGCGTTGGCGGCGGTCGCCGCGGTCGATGCCACGGTCGCCGAGGCCTGCGAAGTGCTCAAGGCCTCGCCGGCCAACCTCGCCGAGCGCGCCGCGGCCCTGCGCGGCGAGGCGCGTGAACTCGAGAAGAGCGTCGCCCGGCTCAAGCAGAAGCTGGCCAGTGCGGCGGGCGGCGACCTCACCGGCAATGCGGTCGAGGTGGACGGCGTGAAGGTGCTCGCGGCCAACGTCGACGGCGCCGACGCGAAATCGCTGCGCGACACCCTCGACCAGTGCAAGAACAAGCTGGGCTCCGCCGTGATCCTGCTCGCCGCCGTGAACGACGGCAAGATCGCCCTCGCCGCCGGCGTAACGGCGGATCTCACGGACCGGGTAAAGGCCGGCGACCTCATGCGCGAATTCGCGGGCCGCCTCGGCGGCAAGGGCGGCGGCCGGCCGGACATGGCCCAGGGTGGCGGCAGCGACGTCGATGCTCTCGACAGCACGCTGAAGGCCGTGCCGGCCTGGGTCGGGGAACGCGTCGCCGCTTCATGAGCCTGATCGTCCAGAAGTTCGGCGGGACCTCCGTCGGCACCATCGAGCGCATCGAGCAGGTGGCCGACAAGGTTGCCCGCTTCCGCGCGGACGGCCACGACGTGGTCGTCGTGGTCTCCGCCATGAGCGGCGAGACCAACCGTCTGCTCGGCCTCGCCCACGCCGTCCAGGCGCACCCGGTGCCCCGGGAACTCGATGCGCTGCTCGCCACCGGCGAGCAGGTCACGACGGCGCTGCTCGCCATGGCCCTGCACAAGCGCGGCCTGCCGGCACGTTCCTATACTGGCCACCAGGTGCGCATCCTCACGGACGACGCCCACACCAAGGCGCGCATCCGGGAGATCGACGATGCCCGGCTCCACGCGGACCTTTCCGCCGGCCGCGTGGTGGTCGTCGCCGGTTTCCAGGGCGTGGACGAGCAGGGCAATATCACCACCCTCGGCCGGGGCGGTTCCGACACCACTGCCGTTGCCCTCGCCGCGGCCCTGAAGGCCGACGAGTGCCAGATCTACACCGATGTCGACGGTGTCTACACCACGGACCCGCGGGTCGTGGACGGTGCCCGGCGCCTGGAGCGCATTACCTTCGAGGAAATGCTGGAAATGGCCAGCATGGGTTCCAAGGTGCTGCAGATCCGCGCCGTGGAATTCGCCGGCAAGTACCAGGTACCCCTGCGCGTGCTGCACAGCTTCCAGGAGGGCCCGGGCACGCTGATTACCCTTGAGGAGGACGACCAGATGGAGACGCCCACCATTGCGGGCATCGCCTTCAATCGCGACGAGGCGAAGTTGACGATCCTCGGCGTGCCCGACATGCCCGGGGTAGCCCATCGCATCCTGGGCCCCGTCGGCGACGCCAACATCGAGGTGGATGTCATCGTCCAGAACGTGGCCGACGACAACAGCACCGACTTCACCTTCACCGTGGGCCGCGGCGATCTCGCGCGTGCCGAGGCCATCCTGAAGGAAACCGCTGCCGATCTCGGCGCCCGGGAAGTGCGCAGTGACAGCCGTATCGCCAAGGTCTCGGTGGTCGGCGTCGGCATGCGCTCCCACGCGGGGGTGGCCAGCCAGATGTTCTCCGCGCTCGCCGAAGTGGGCATCAACATCCAGATGATCACGACCTCCGAGATCAAGATCTCGGTGATCATCGAGGAGAAATTCCTCGAGCTGGCCGTGCGGGCCCTGCACTCCTCTTTCGGCCTTGAAGGGGAACCCGGCGAGGAAGGCACTGCCTAAGCCCCCGGGCGGGCCCTTGGCCTTTCCCCGTAAACCCGCTAAAACTGACAGGGAAACGAGCGGCGCGGCGCCGGCCGCGCGGTGTTCAGGGACGACACGAGGCGTAAGCCATGCTCATACTGACACGCAAGGTCAACGAGTCGCTCATCGTCGGCGACGACATCACCATCACCGTGCTCGGGGTCAAGGGCAACCAGGTCCGCCTCGGGGTGACCGCCCCCCGCGATGTCGCCGTGCACCGCGAGGAGATCTACCAGCGCATCAGCGACGAGCCCCCGGCCGATGACGGCGAGAGCTGAGCGTTCCTTTGCGTTAGCGCGCGGGCCGGTGCTATCATCGCGGCCCCGCGAAGGGGTAAAACCCTGTATCTGCGGAGAGGTGGCCGAGTGGCTGAAGGCGCTCCCCTGCTAAGGGAGTATGGGGTTTATAGCTCCATCGAGGGTTCGAATCCCTCTCTCTCCGCCACTTCCAAGAAAAAACGGGCTCTAGGCTCTACCCCATTAACGGGGGATGACCGGTTCTCACCAAACCCGATTGATAATGCCGGCCGCCCACGACAGAGTTTACGGGTTTGGTACGGAGGAGTTGGGCCCATCGCCGCTGTGGTGAGTCGAAACTGAAGGCGACTCGCTCAGGCGGTCAGGCCAAGCTCCCTGGCATAGGCCGGCTCGTATTGAACCAGGATTGCTTCATTGCCTTCAGTGTCGGCAAAGCGCGTCAATGAGCCTACGGTCGGGATGCTCACCTCTCCGCCCCGCAATGCGCCGCCGGCACGCTCCACTCGGGTCCGAGCGTCGGCGAGGCTGCTGACAGCGTAAGACACCTCAATACCGCCGCGACCGTACGCTGCCGCCTGGCTGCGCTTTTGCAGGGCGCCGTGGACGCCAGCGCCCTTGATCAGGTAAAAATCGGGGGGGCCCCAGGGCTCAAAGGACCAACCGAAGACCTGCTCGTAGAACTTCCGGGCACGATCAACATCGTCTGCTTCGATGGCGAAGTGGGCAAGCTTATTAGGCATGGTTCTCTCACCGTTTTTTTCAAGTATTGCAATACAATCACATGGCGTAAATCATTGTTAACGATATCCATGTATTTCTATGCGTCAATCCTTAACAGTCCAGGACGAGGCCCATCTTGCAGTCCGGACGCTGGCAGTCGACTACGTCAGCGGTGCAGTCGAGCCCATCCACACTCACCGGTGGCCGCAGCTTCTCTACGCGGCGCGGGGCGCCGTTACAGTGAACGTGCCGAAGGCTTATTGGATCCTGGCTTCCGGCCAGGCGCTCTGGATACCCAGCGGCGTGCCGCACCAGTTGAAGATGTCCTCGAGCGTAGCGCTGCGTACGCTTTATTTTTGTGATGACCTGCTGGTGGCCCGGCAGGGTCCGGTTGGGCTCCGTGTCAGCCCGCTACTGCATGAGAGCATTGTTCGGGCGTGTCTGGAGGGCCACCTCGATGAGCGCTCACCTTTTCACGCCGCCTTGGTCGCGGTGATCAGACATGAACTTGTTCGCGCCCCGCCCGAAAGCTGGCAACTCCTTTACCCGGTGGACCGCAGAGCCCTGCGGTTGTCAGAGCGTTTTCTGGCCGCGGATGCAGTGGATGTCCCCCTTGAACAGCTGATTGCTGAGGCTTCCTTGAGCAGAAGGACTGCGGAGCGCGTATTTCGCCGGGAGACTGGCCTGTCCCCCGCACGATGGCGACGCCAGGCAGTCATGGCACGTTCGCTGATTGCGATAGCGAACGGCGATCCCATTGAGGTCGTCGCGCGGCAGAGTGGCTACGCGAGCAGGACCGCGTTCCACGCCGCCTTTCGAACTATCTTCGGCTTCCCTCCCGGGGAACTGCTCCGGGGTTGAGCTCGCCTTGTTCACCGTAAGGTCCTTTGAGGTGAGGGCGGGCGTATTCATCGCGATAGAACTGTGAAGCATCGCAGGATTGCGCCCGGCGCCAGGGAGCAACAATCAGCAGTATAAGCCGCCTGATTGTCAGCGGGCGTTGTCTGGAAAGACCCGGCCTGCCATTTGCCTACACGTAGCTGGGATCGGCATCTCCCAGGTTCATCGCGATCCACAGCAGTGCCGGTTCGGTCAGCTCCTGGTCATAGCTATCCCGCAGTTCGACGATCCCCCGCTCATCGGCTTGCACCTCCACCGACACGGGTGCGGTGGTGGCGCCGGTCGCGTTTCGTCCATAGCCACTGATCAGCTCGGCTCTTATACGACCGGGGCCCAGTCGCGTCATCGACTGGATTTCGAGCAGGCGAAAATCCATCGTCGCGTCGAAGGCAGCAGTGGATTTTCTGAATGCGCGCAGGATCGCCGCTCTTCCCTCGACTTCGCACGCAAAGGGCACCCCGGTGACGGTGTAGCGGGCATTCTCTGCCAGGCAGGAACCGACGAGATCCCAGTCACCGGAGTGCAATGCCGCTTCAAAGCTTTCGAAATAGTTCAGGAACCTGGCCATCGTATCTATTGACATAGTCGTCACTCTCCTGGCGTGCGAAAGTAGTAATTGCTACCTTGCGGAGAGTAGCAAAAACTACCTATGATGCAAGGCTGTTTTCCTGTTTTTTGTCAGCGATGAACAGCGCCAGTGACACCCGTGAACGATTGCTCGATGCCGCGGCTGACATCCTCGAGTCAGAGGGGCTTGCGCATTTGAACACCAACGCCCTGGCCGAACGAGCCGGCGTGACGCCCCCCACGGTCTATCGGAATTTCAAGAACAAGGAAGAGGCCGTCGAATGCCTGGCGCGGCGTTTCATACAGGCGGAGAAGACCTGGCTGTCAACCGTTGATGCATCATTCGGGAGAGCGCGCACGCTCGACGAGACGGTGACCGCGATCATTGACCTTTACTGGGAGTCCGCTCGCCAGCATAGGGGTATCGTGGCTCTCCGCAGCGCCATGCGTGTATGGCCCGTACTGCGGCAGGTAGAGGAAGAGTCCCTGAAAAGCGCAACGAACCTGTTGGCGGATGTGCTGGCCCCACACTTTCCCGGAACAGCGCATGCGCGACTGGCCCGCACAGCGCGCCATACCGTGGAAACCGTGTGCGCGACGATTGACCGGTGCTACGGACTGGCGGCGGACGAACAAGCCTGGCGGATTCAGCAACTGAAGCTGACCATAAGCGCCTATCTTGCAGCCCGGCAGCAAGATGGCCGTGCGTAAGCTTCACCGGTAGCTGAAGATTCCGAGCTGGCCGATCGCCAACGCTCGCAATGGTCATGGAGAACCCGGCGAGTCGTGTTGCGCTCGCCGCGGTGCGGTTTCGGGTGCTCCCCTGTCAGATCATCACGCAGGAGCCGGTGTAATGGCTCCGGCCATACCCGTGATTCGGAAGCGGCAAGAAAACCCGCCGAAGCGGGATCCGTTGGCCTCGACGCCGGCTCACCGCGCTTCACAGGTGTGACGGCGGCGCGTGAACCCGAGAGCGACGAGGCCCAGGCCGAAGAGGGCGAGGGTCGCGGGCAGTGGTACGGGGTTGCCGATCGGTTCTTCCGACGTGACGAGGATCGCGAAGGTGTTCAGGATTTCATGGGGCTATCGCCGTGCAGGGCTCGCTGGCCCGTGGGGCGTAAACATGCCTGACAGTTCCCCGGATCTCGCAGGCGTCCCGTTCAGGGCCCGGGGCGCAGAAGGCGCAGCAGTCCTCGTTCTCTACTAGGCTTAGGGAAAGCGGGGCACATCCTGCTGCAAGGGACGAGGAAGCACAGGTATGCGCGCCATGGTCCTTGAGGACATGGGTGAGCCGCTCCGGGCCAGGGAGCGGGAGATTCCCGCGCCGGGCGCGGGGCAGCTCCTGCTGCGCGTGAGCGCCTGCGGCGTCTGCCGGACAGACCTCCACCTGGTCGACGGCGAACTGCCGGACGTCCATACGCCCGTCGTCCCAGGCCACGAGATCATCGGCCGGGTGGTCGCGGTGGGCGAGGGCGCCGAGGCCGCTATCGGTGACCGCCTCGGGGTGCCCTGGCTCGGCTACAGCTGCGGCGAGTGCGCCTACTGCCGGCGCGGCGAGGAGAACCTCTGCGACGCCGCGCGTTTCACCGGCTACCAGCTCGACGGCGGCTATGCCGATCACGTGCTCGTGGATCACCGTTACGCTTTCCCTATTGATCCGTTCTACGATGACGCCGAAGCCGCGCCGCTGCTTTGCGCGGGACTCATCGGCTACCGTTCGCTGGTCATGTGCGGCGAGGCCGAGCATCTCGGCATCTACGGTTTCGGTGCCGCGGCTCATATCGTCGCCCAGGTGGCGGCGTACCAGGGCCGCAAGGTCTACGCGTTCACCCGGCCCGGGGATAGCGCGGCGCAGCAGTTTGCCGAGAGTCTCGGCGCCGTCTGGACCGGTGGTTCCGATGAGTGCCCCGACCGGGGGCTTGATGCCGCGATTATTTTTGCCCCGGTGGGCGCGCTCGTCCCCGCCGCCCTCGCGGCCGTGCGCAAGGGCGGGACGGTGGTCTGCGGTGGCATCCACATGAGCGACATCCCTACCTTTCCCTACGCCCTGCTCTGGGAGGAGCGCGTGCTGCGCTCCGTGGCGAACCTCACCCGCCGTGACGCCATTGAGTTCCTGGCCCTGGCGCCGCAGGTACCCGTGCGCACGCGGGTCGAGTGTTTTCCGCTCGAGGAGGCCAACGCCGCGCTCGCGTGCCTGCGTGAGGGGAGGCTCACCGGCGCGGCGGTGCTGGTAACGGGAGCTTAGCGCGCCGGCGCGTATTGCGACCGCCTTTTGTCCTGTGCCCATCGCCGGCACCACCACTCATTGCTACGCATCGAGGGCCCATGCTGCTAAGCTCCGCCGCATCTGTCCTGAGCGGGGCCGCCCTTACGGTGTCTGCCATCTTCCGTATCTTTCTCTGTGCCCTGCTGGTAAAGGCTGCCATCGCCGGGGCCCAGCCCGGGTTCCTGCCCGCCTCGCTTGCCGGCAGCGATGCCAGTGAGTTGCGGGGCCTGGAGCCGCTCGTCTGGTCCGACCCCTGGTCGGCCCGCGAGCGACTCATGGCGCTGCGTGATACGGACGCGCCGCCGGCCTACGAGGCGGCCCGTAACCTGCTGCTCGCCCAGTCCCTGATCTACCTGCACCGCAACGATGAACTCGCCGAAGCGGTTGCCGCCGGCAATGCCGCGCTCGATGACGACAGCCCGGCCAGGCTGCATCACTACCTGGCCGTGCTGGACGGGGTGAGCGCCGCGCGCCAGGGCGACCTCGATGGTGCCCTCGAGCGGCTGGCCACGGCCGCGGCCGAGGCCCGCGAGGCGGACCTCGGCGGCATTGCCGTGCTGGCCACCGCCGAACTCGGCTACGCCCATACGCACGCCGGCAACTACGAGCAGGCCGAATTGGTACTGCAGGAAGCCGCGGAGGAAGCGCTGTCGCGCGGTGACCCGTTCCTGGTGGCGGTCGTCGATGAAATCTATGGCGTACTCTACGCCTACCTCGACGAATACGACCGCGCCATCCGCTATTTCCGCCAGGCCCTGGCGGCCTACGAGGCGCTGTCTTACCCGGTGTATGTCGCGGAAGCCGTCTACGGCCTGGCCACTGCCCACCGTTATGGCGGTGACCCGGAGGCGGCGCTGGCGGCGTTCCGCCGCTACCGGGACATCATGACGGCCCACGGCGATGCCGGCGGGCGCTTCTCCGCGCTCTACGGCCTGGGCATGACCCACGCCGAGATGGGTAATTGCGAAGCGGCCCTGCCGGTGATCGCGGAGGCCCTGGGCGCCGGCGGTCCCGCGGACTACGACGCCGAACTGCTCAAGCGGGCCGCCGTCTGCCATGCGCGGCAGGGCGACGCCGCTGCGGCCATGGCCGCGCTCGATCGCGCGCAGGACATCATCGGCGGCATGCCGGAACTGACGGGAACCCGCTGGGACATCGGCCTCGACAAGGCGGAAGCAGACATGTACGCGGCGCTCGGTGTTTACGACAAGGCCTATCGCGCGCTGGACCGCTACCAGGCGCGGCAGTCGGCGCTGCAGCGGGAGAATGCCTCGGAGCGCCGCCTGTCACAGCGCGCCGCCCTGGAAAACGCGCGCCAGGCGCTGCAGATTGAGCTGCTGCAGGAGCAGGCCCGGGTCCGCTCCCTGGAGATCGAGCAACAGCAGCGGGAGCTGCGCAGCGAGCGCCTTGGCTTCATCCTGCTGGCGGCCGGGCTGGTCCTGGTCGTTGCCATTGTACTCTGGCGCCTTCGCGACCTGCGTCGTTACCGGGCTCTGTCCACCCGCGACAGCCTGACCGGCATCGCCAACCGGCGTCATAGCTTCGAGCGCCTGGAGAACCTGCTGGAGGGCCTGGCGCCTGGCCGCGGTAACCTGTCCGTCGTGCTCCTCGACGTGGACGACTTCAAGGCGATCAACGACCGCCACGGGCACCCGGTGGGTGACCGGGTCTTGCAGGCCCTGGCTGCTGCCCTGGCGGGGATGCTGCGCCCCGGGGACGAAGTCGCCCGCGTCGGCGGTGAGGAGTTTCTGCTGGTGCTGCCGCGCACGGACCGCGACGGCGCCGTGCAGGTCGCGGCGCGGCTGCGCGAGCTGCTGCGGGAGCTGCGGGTGCCCGCCGGCGGCGGGGCGCTGATCTCGGTGACAGCCAGTATCGGCGTGGCCACGGCGGGCCCGGGTCGCGACACCCCCGACGCCCTCTACGCCGCCGCGGACGAGGCCCTCTACCGGGCCAAGGCCAGTGGCAAGAATCGCTTCGAGCTCGCTGCCGCAGTCTGCTGAGCGGTCAGGCCAGGGCGCGGTAGAGCCGAGTCACCAGCTCCTCACCGGCCAGCATGGCCAGGACCACGGCAATGAAAGCGCCCGCGCCGTGCATGGGTCCGGCGAAGTGGATGGCATCGCCGAAGGCGAGGTCCAGGGCGCCCAGCATGACGAACTTGGAGCCGAAGAGAACCAGCCAGGCGCTGAAGAAGCGACCGAAGGTCCAGGCCGCTCCCATGCGCCCCCGGAACCAGCCTGCAACCCTGTGCTCGATGACCAGGGTCAGCTGCAGCAGCAGCTGGAGGAGCAATGCCACTGCGAGGGAGAGCGTGAAGCCGTCGATGGCGACCCGGTCCCAGTGTTCGGCGAAGAGGTTGAGGACCACCAGGTCCGCGAGGATCGCGATGAGGTAGCGTGCAAACAGGCGCTGCCGGGTGGTGGGCGTCTCGGCCGCGGCGGCGACCACATGGTGGTGGGGTTTCACACGCGAGCTCCGGCGGTGGCTGGACGTTCGTTATAGCATGTACCCGGCGCGTCGTCCGCGTTCTCCGCTACAATGGCGCCGTTCTGGCGAAAAGCGGCGAGGGGGCCTCCCGTAGCGTGCGCAAGACCCTGAAGTTCCTGCATACGGTCGGTGCCATTGGCTATGCCGGCGCGGCGGCGGCGCTCCTCGTGCTGCATTCGCAGCTCCCGGCGCCGGAGGACCTGGAGCGCTTCGCCACGCTGCGGATGGCCATGGGGGCTGTGGCCGAGCACATCCTCCTGCCTTCGATCGCCCTGGTGCTGGTCAGCGGCCTGCTCGCCATGGCTTTCAACCGCGCCTTCCATAACGCCGGCTGGGTGTGGCTGAAGCTCATCTTCGGGGTGTTGGTCTTCGAGGGGACGCTGGTGTCGGTGCAGGCCCCAATGCAGCGCGCGGCGCTGCAGGCCGAGGCGGCCCTCGCCGGTGACGTGCCGGCGGCGGAGCTGGCCGCGCCGCTGGGGCCCGAGTGGGGCTCGCTTTGGGTCGTCCTGCTGCTGGCGATTTTCAACGTGGTGCTCGGCGTCTGGCGCCCCCGGGGGCGGCGCGAGGCTGCGGCCAGGGCGGCGGACTGATGCGGCAGTTTCCCTTCCGGCAGGTGGATGTGTTCACCGCCGAGCCGCACCGGGGCAACCCGCTGGCCGTCGTGCACGAGGCCACCGGTCTCGACGATGACGCCATGGCAGCCTTCGCCCGCTGGACCAATCTCTCCGAAACCGTCTTCCTGCTGCCGCCCGGCGATCCCGCTGCCGACTACCGCCTGCGCATCTTCACGCCCGGCGGGGAGCTGCCCTTCGCCGGGCACCCCACGCTGGGCGCCTGCTACAGCTGGCTCGCCGCCGGTGGCCGGCCGCGGCAGGCGGGGTATGTGGTCCAGGAATGCGGAGCGGGGCTGGTGCGGGTGCGGGCGCAGGGCGACATGCTGGCGTTTGCCGCGCCGCCGCTCCTGCGCACGGGCCCGGTCGCGGACGATGAGCTGGCGCTGTTGCTGCCCGCGCTCGGCCTGGCCCCGGGCGCCGTGGAGGCGCACCAGTGGGTCGACAACGGCCCCGGCTGGTGCGCCCTGCTGCTGCGCTCGGTGGACGCGCTTCGTGCGCTGGCGCTGGACTGGGCCGCGCTCGGCGACTACCGCGTGGGGGTCGCGGCGCTGCTGCCGGTTGATGAGCCGGGCGATCTCGAGGTGCGCGCCTTCGTGCCGGGTGTCGGCGTACCCGAGGACCCGGTCACCGGCAGCCTCAACGCGGGTCTCGCCCAGTGGCTGATCGGCGAGGAGCGGCTACCGCCGGTCTACTGGGCGCGCCAGGGCAGGTTGCTCGGGCGTGACGGGTGGGTTGCGCTTGCCCGCGAGGACGACGCGCTCTGGGTCGGCGGGCAGGTGGTCGAGGTCGTGGCGGGCAGCGTGGCGTTCCCGCCCTGAGCTACTGCAGGTTCAGCCGCGCGCGCTGCTCGTAGGTTTTCACCAGGGTCCACAGCTGCTTGTCCTCGCAGCCCGCGTTTTCGGCGAGGGCATCGACCTCGGCGCGGCGCTCGGCGGCCCGCGCGGCGACCTTGGCCGCCGCGGCCTCCTCGTTGCTGTAGTCACCGCTTTCGAGGAGCTCGGCGATGGCGCGCCGTTCCATGACCGCGAGGTTGTGATCGAACTGCTTCCGGATGCCGGGCCCCGCTTCACCGCAGCGGAGCATGGCCTGCTCCGCGGCGGCGTACTGGGCGTGAATGTAGCCCGGCTCCATGAGATGCCGCTGCGTGTGCACGCCGTAGGCTTCGAAGGCGATATAGCCGATCACGAAGACCACGACGAGAAAAGTGCTCTTGTCCATGGGCCGAGGGCCTCCTTCCGAACCCGCTGCGCCCCAGTGTAGCGCGTTGCGCAGCGGGACGGCGCGCACCGTTCAGGCAGCGCCGCTGCGGGCGCCGCCATCTGCAGCTTCCGCGCCCCGGGCTGTGAGGAACCAGCGGTCGCTCTCCAGTTCTGCGGGCAGCGGCGGTTCGGCCGCAGCGGCGCGCCGGTGTGCCGCCGGGGCACCGGCTTCGAGCAGCTCCTCCGCTTCCGCGAGCAGTTGCGCATGGGGCACTGCCGCCGGCGCTTCGGCCGGCTCCGGCGCCCGGTGAAAGTCCACGGTCGCGAGGGAGCTCGGCAGTGCCGGCGTTCCGTCCCGGTGCCTCCAGAGCCCGGCGTGAAGGTCGAGGCGGTAGCTGGGCAGCAGACGCCAGCCATGGCGTGCAACGAGTCGCAGCGCGGCGAGCAGGTAATCGACCTCGGCCTCGTCGATAAAGTAGTTCACGTTCAGCCGCACCCAGCCCGGCCGCAGCGCGCCAAAGCCCCCGGCCACCTGGTTCTCGAGCGCCATCGAGCGGGCCTCGTCCAGGGCGAGCAGGGCGTGGCCATAGGGGCCGGCACAGGAGCAGCCGCCCCGGGCCTGGATACCGAAGAGGTCATTGAGCAGGGCGACCACGAAGCCGTAGTGCAGTTCCGACTCCCCGTGGTGAAAGCGCAGCGAAAAGATGGCGAGGCGCTCCGCCTCCGACCCGCCCAGCACCTCGATGTTCGGCTCCTCGGCCAGCGCGTCGAGGACCTGCCGCACCCGGCGGCGCTCGATGGCCTCGATAGTGTCGGTCCCGACCGCCTGCTGCAGCTGGAACACCAGGCCCGCGCGGATCGCCTCGACGATGGCGGGCGTGCCGCCTTCCTCGCGGCGCTCCGGGTCGTCGAGGTAGCGGTGCGCATGCGGGTTGACGAACGAGACGGTGCCGCCGCCGACGACCGCGGGGATGCTGTTGGTGAGGAGTTGCCGCTTCACCGCCAGCACCCCGGGGGTGCCTGGGCCGCCGATGAACTTGTGCGGTGAGAGAAAGACCGCGTCGATGGGCGCCCCGGGGGCATTCAGGTCGATGCGCACATAGGGCCCGGCCGCCGCATAATCCCAGAAGGCGAGGGCGCCGGCATCCTTGAGCTGCCGGGTGATGGCGGGTACGTCGCTGCGGATGCCCGTGACGTTGGACGCCGCGGAGAAACTGCCGATACGCAGGGGGCGGTCGCGGTAGCGCTCAAGCGCCTCGCCGAGGGCCTTGCGGTCTATGCCGCCGTCATCCGCCAGCGGGATGGGCACGACGTCGGCGATGGACTCGCGCCAGGGCAGCTCGTTCGAATGGTGCTCGTAGGGGCCGACGAAGACCACGGGCCGCTCGGCCTCGGGAATGCGGGCCGAAAGGTCGTAGCGCCGGTCGAGGTCGCGGGGCAGGCGCAGGCCGAGGATAGCGATGAGGCGGTTGATGGCCGCGGTCGCGCCGGCGCCGCAAAAAATGATCTTGTCGTCCTCGCCGCCGCCGAGCGCCCGGTGAATCGTGGCCCGGGCCTCCTCGCGCAGGGCCGTGGTCTGCGCGCCGGTGAAGGAGGTTTCGCTGTGCGTGTTGGCATACCAGGGCAGAACCTGCTCGCGCAGCGTGTCCTCGACGAGGTCCAGCGCCCGGCCGGACGCCGTGTAGTCGGCGTAGACGAGCGGGCGCTGGCCGAAGGGCGTGGCGATGGGGCGCCCGTGGCCGATGACGCCGGCGCGGATGCGCTCGATCAGTGCCTGGCTGTCGCTTTGCATGTTCACCTCCACAGGATTGCAGCTCCCAGTGTAGGGCCTGGGAAGGGAAACATTGTTCCTATTTGTTTTTTTAAGTGGTGTTAATGCGCTACATTTGTTGCGTATTGACTGGATAATTGAATCGTTCATTCACCCGCGGAGGGCCCATGGCGGCAGAACTCGACAAGCTGGACCGGCGCCTGCTCGATCTCCTGCAGCGCGACGCCACCCTCTCCCTGGCGGACCTCGCCGAGGCGGTGAGCCTGTCCCGCTCCGCCTGCTGGCGGCGCCTGCAGAAGCTCGAGGCCGCCGGCGTGATCCGCGGCCGGGTCACGCTCCTCGAGCCCGCCGCCGTGGGCCTGCCGCTCACGGTGTTCATTCTCATCCGCACCAACCAGCACAACGCCGCCTGGGCGCAGCGCTTCCAGGATGTGGTGAGCGGTGTGCCCGGGGTGCAGGAGGTCTACCGCATGGGCGGCGACGTAGACTATCTGGTCAAGGCCGTGGTCGCCGACATGCCGGACTACGACCGCCTGTACCAGCAGCTCATCGAGGCAGACCTGGCGGACGTGAGCGCCGGGTTCGTGATGGAGGAGCTCAAGCACAGCACGGTGCTGCCGCTGTAAGACCGGTTCCGGCGCCCGCCGCAATGGTGTAGCTTACGGCGCACCGCCGCTCCACCGCGCCACAGCAAGGAAACGCCATGGCTTTGCACCCGCACTTCCCGCACCTGTTCTCCCCCCTCGACCTCGGCTTCACGCAGCTCAAGAACCGCATCCTCATGGGTTCGATGCACACGGGCCTGGAGGAAATGGGTCCGCAAGGCTTCGAGCGTATGGCGGCCTACTACGCCGAGCGGGCCCGGGGCGGCGTGGGCATGATCATCACCGGCGGTACCGCCCCCAACCGCGCGAGCGAACTGGCGGCCACCCCCTACGGCCCCTTCGACAGCGAGGCGCACGTGCCCTGGCACCGGCAGGTGACAGACGCCGTGCACGGGGCCGACCCGGCCTGCCACATCTGCCTGCAGCTACTCCACGCGGGCCCGCTGGCAAGGAGTGAGGACCCGGTAGCACCCTCGGCGATCGCCTCGCCCATCAACCCGCGGGTGCCGCGGGAGATGACCGAGGACGACATTGAGCAGACCCTTGCCGATTTTGCCCGCTGTGCGCGCCTGGCGAAGGCCGCGGGCTACGATGGCGTGGAGATCATCGGCTCGGCCGGCTATCTGCTATCCACCTTCCTGCTCGAAAAGACCAACCAGCGCCGGGATCGCTGGGGCGGCAGCTACGAGAACCGCATGCGCTTCCCGCTCGCGGTGGTGCGCCGCGTACGCGAGGCCGTGGGCGATGACTTCATCGTCATCTACCGTATCGCCGCCATGGAGATGATGGAGGACGGCAGCAGCTGGGACGAGGTCGTCCGCCTCGGCAGGGCCGTGGAGGCCGCCGGCGCCACCATCATGAGCACCCACTTCGTCTGGCACCAGGCGCAGGTGCCCACGATCTCCACCCGTGTACCCCGGGCCGCCTTCGCCGGCGTGACCGGGAGGCTGCGCGAGGAGCTGTCGATCCCGCTGATCACCAGCAACCGCATCAACATGCCGGACGTGGCCGAGCGCGTGCTCGCCGACGGGCTGGCGGACATCACGTCCATGGGGCGGCCGATGCTGGCGGACCCGGAGTTTGCCCGCAAGGCCGACCAGGGCCGGGTGGACGAGATCAACACCTGCATCGCCTGCAACCAGGCCTGCCTGGACCACGCCTTCCGCGGCAAGATCGTGTCCTGCCTGGTCAACCCGCGTGCCTGCCACGAGACCGAGCTCAACTACACACCGGCGGCCACGCCGCGCCGTATTGCCGTGATCGGTGCCGGTCCCGCCGGTCTCGCCTGCGCGGTGACCGCTGCGCAGCGCGGCCATGCCGTGACCCTCTTTGAAGCGAGCGGCGAGATCGGCGGTCATTTCAACCTCGCCCTGCGTATTCCGGGGAAGGAGGAGTTCGCCGAGACGATCCGCTACTACCGGCGCATGATAGAGCTTCACGGGGTGGAGCTGCGGCTGAACACGGCGGTGGTGCCGGAGAGCCTGGGCAACGACTGGGACGAGGTCGTGGTCGCGACGGGTGTGCATGCGCGCACGCCCGCGATCCCGGGCATCGATCACCCGATGGTCATGGGCTACCGGGAGGCGATCATGGGGACGCGCGAGATCGGCCGCTCCGTCGCCATCATCGGCGCCGGCGGTATCGGCTTCGACGTGGCGGAACTGGTCTCCCATGCGGGCCCGTCGGCAGCGCTGGACATCGATGTCTTCGCCCGCGAGTGGGGGATCGACTTTGCGGGTCATCCCCGCGGCGGCGTGGCAGGCGTGCAGCCAGTGGTCGAACGCGCCGACCGCGAGGTGTTCCTCCTCCAGCGCAAGCCCACGAAGGTCGGCAAGGGCCTGGCGCCGACCACCGGCTGGACGCACAAGCTCGCCTTGCGCCGCCGCGGTGTGCACATGCTGGCCGGCTGCGAGTACCTCGGTATCGATGACAACGGCCTCACGATCCGCCGGGACGATGCCGTGCAGCTGCTGCCGGTGGAGTCGGTGATCGTCTGTGCGGGCCAGGAATCGACGCGCGACCTTTACGACGCGCTCGCCGCGGCTCGCGACGGGGTGCACCTGATCGGCGGTGCGGACCTCGCGGTGGAGATCGACGCGAAGCGCGCCATCGACCAGGGCTGCCGCCTGGCGGCGGGCTTCTAGGTCCTTGACGGACGAGGCGGGGCCGGCCCGCTCCGGACCGCGCGCCGGTCAGTCGCCGAAGAGCTTGCCGAAGACCTTGTCGACGGCTTTGTCGACGGCGTTGTCGCTTTCCTGATCGACCTTGTTGTCCACCTTCTGCTCGGTGCGGTCTGCCTGCCGGTCTGCCTGGCCGCCCAGCGCGTCCATCATGCCGGAGAAGATCCCGCCGGACTGTTCACCGTCCGCGCCGGCTTCCTCGCCCGAGGACTCGCCCATGGCGCCCATCATGGCACCCAGGCCCTGCATGTCCATGGGCTCGGCGGGCAGCTCGAAGCGCGCTGCCGCGATGCGGTCGCCGCTGAGCTCGGTGACGGTCATGTCGTCGCCGACGCGCAGGACGCCGAGGTTCATCTCCTCCAGTTCCTTCTGCAGGTCCTTGTTGTCTTCGGCGAGCTGCTTCTCGCCGAACGCGTCCATGGCGGCACGGCCCATGATGAACATGGCGTCGCGAAACTCGATGGCACGCGCGTCATCGGACATGACGACTTCCTGGGTTCGTTCCACGCCGTCCTCGTTGGTGGTGAGCAGGTAGACCTCGCCCTTGATCCCCGCGACGGTTTCCGAGCGGCCGGTCTCCTCGAGGGAGACGAACCCCGCCGTGGTTGCCGAAGGCGCGGCTTGTTGCACCATTCCCGAGAAACCCTTCATCATGCTGCTGGCGTCGATCACCATCGGCTCGCCGTCGTTGAAGTTGACGACGTAAAGGGTGTTGTCGCGGACGAGCATGTAGGATTCGTCCTCCATGCCACCCACGCGCAGCAGGTCGCCGCCGCGGTACTCGAAGGTCATCGTCGTGCCATCGCTGTTGGCGATGGTGGCCGTTCCCGCGGCCGCCGGCAGCGCGAAGGCGAGGGTGAGCAAGAGCGCGAGGATTGATCGGGACGCGGGCATGGGAGGCTCCTTGACGGGCGAAAATTCCAACGGGGTCAGTGTACCCCTTCACCAGTGCGGTTCAAGGCAGCCCGAGCGCCGTGTTTCTTGACCCTTCCCTCCTCACGACCAGCCTGCTTGCCGCAGCCTGGGTGCTCCTGGCCCTCGGCCTTCTCGCGGCGGTCCGCTATACCCCCTGGCGAATCCTGCGCCTTTCGCCGGAGCGGGTTCACCTCGTTGCCGGCGGCGCGGTGGCGTGCCTGCTGCTCTGGCTTCTCAATATCCGCATGATCGACGGCCTCGTGCTCCACCTGCTCGGTGTCACCACGCTCACGCTCGTCGTAGGCTGGAGCCTCGCCCTCCTTGCCGGCTCCGGCGCTCTCCTCGCCTTCATTCTTGCCGCCGACCTCCCCTGGGGCGGTTACCCGGTGGCCTGGCTGTTCACCGTTGCGCTGCCGGCGACCACCAGTTGGCTCCTCGCCCGCGCCCTGTACCGGCCACGGCTGCGCAACCCGTTCTTCTACATCCTCGGCGCCGGCTTCGCCGGCGGTGCCCTCGTGGTGCTGGTGGATGCCGCCCTCGCGCTGGCTCTGTTCAGTGCCCTCGGCCTGGCCCGCTGGGTGGAAGGAGCGCTCGCGTTCTGGCCGCTCCTCTTCCTGGTCATGTTTTCCGAGGGTTTCATCAACGGCATGTGTATCGCTGCCCTGGCCGTCTTCCACCCCGATGCGGTGAAGACCTTCGACGACCGCTTTTACCTCGACGACGCATAGGGTAGGGTGCGTCGGCGCCGAAGGCGCCTGCCCCAGTCCTGGAGAATCCCGTGGCCGACCTCGCCGCCTGGCAGTATGCCGCCATTGCCGTGCTTTTCGTGTGGAGCGGCTTCGTGCGCTCCGGCCTCGGTTTCGGGGGTGCGGTCCTCACGCTGCCTTTCTTGCTCATGGTGCATAACGCGCCGCTGGTATTCCTGCCGCTGATTGCCGTACACCTGCTCTTCTTCTCCTCGCTGACCATTGCCCTGGCCCATTGGCGCTCCCGCCAGGGCGGGGAACGCCCTGCGGCCGGCGGCGGTACCGTGAACCGGGCGTTTCTGCGCTACGCGCTGCCGCTCATGTTCATCCCCAAGCTCATCGGTGTGGCCGGGGTGATCACCCTGCCGACGGATATCGTCAGTGGGTTCATCTTCGTACTCGTGTCGGTCTACGCGGTGAGCTACATCCTCGATCGGCCCTTCCAGACCCGCAGCGGCCGCCTGGACCCGGTGCTGCTGGTCATTGGTGGCTACGTGAGCGGCACCTCGCTTATCGCGGCGCCCCTGGTGGTGCCCGTGGCCGCCAGCCGCATGCCCAGGGAGCAGGTACGCGACACCCTGTTCGTGCTCTGGTTCGTGCTGGTGGCGGTCAAGCTGCTTGCCTTCGTGATCGGTGGCGTCGACCTGCAGTGGCGGCACCACCTGTGGCTGCTGCCCTGTGCGGCCGTGGGTCACCTCCTCGGGCTGCGCTTCCATGCCTACACGCTGCGCGCGGAAACGAAGATCTTCTTCCGCGTGCTCGGGGCGGGCCTGCTGGCCGTGAGCCTGGCCGGCCTGCTCCGTCTCGCCATTGCTTGAACCGGGCGCGTGCCTGTGGTCTCTTAGGCACTGCGGCGCGCTTGCTGCGCGCCCCGGAGTGCGAGGTGACTGCCCCCATGAAGATTCCCTGCAAAGCGCGCCTCCCCGTGCTGGCCGCTGCCTGTCTCGCGTCCCTGGCGACGGCCCAGGACAAGGCGATGCTCGAGAGCGACTGGCTCGACCTGGTCAAGGGTCATCGCGGTGAGAAGATGGGCCTCGAGGTACACGATTCCCGCATCGACCCGGAAACCGGAAAGCGCCACCTCGTGATCGCCGTTCCCAAGGTCAGCGTGGGCGAGGCGAACGTCATGGAAGAGGTCCTCGTGGTGGGCCGGCGCCCGGAGCGACCGGACCTCCTGCCGGACCTGGAGTTCGAGTGGGTCGAGGATTATGACAACGACTTCTACGGCCTCCTGGTGCGCTTCACGGAGGACCAGAAGACACCTCTGCGGCTCTATTTTTCGTCCGAGGCGGGCTTCCTGCAGCCCTGAGATCCCTTGACTTGCCGCGGCCGTCTCCCTATAGTTGCGGCCCTTCGCGCCCGTAGCTCAGCTGGATAGAGTACCTGGCTACGAACCAGGCGGTCGGAGGTTCGAATCCTCCCGGGCGCGCCACTCCATTTTTCGCGGCCTACCCCATTAACGGGGGATGACCGGTTCTCACTAAACCCGGTTTATTAGGCCATCCCACCTGCTTTCGGGTCCCTTCGTGCCGGATGGGGCCGTCAAACTTTTGCCTTGGATTCCCGCCCGGGCAACCAGTCTCCCGGTTCAGGCGCTCATCTCATCGTCCTTCACCGTGTCGACGCCGATGACCAGGATGTCCCCGGCCTCGAAGGAGTGCGGTGGTATGACCAGGTTGGTCGATGCGGGCACGCCACTGTAGACCCGTCCGGCGAGGTCGAATTTCGAACCGTGGCAGGGGCAGAAGAAACCGCCGTGCCAGCGCTCACCACCCAGGTCGGCAGCGCCAACCTCCGGTCGGAACTTGGGCGCGCAGCCGAGGTGTGTGCACAACCCCTCGACGATCAGGAACTCCGGCCGCAGGGAGCGGGCATTGCCCGAGATGTAGGCGGGTTGCTTCGACATGGCCGACGCCGGGTCCTTCAACAGTGGATCGACCTTCGGCAGTTCATCGAGCATGGCCCGGGTGCGGTGGACCACGTAGACAGGCTTGCCGCGCCACTCGATGACGACCATGGCGCCGGGCTCCAGCCGGCTCAGGTCGGCCTTGACCGGGGCGCCGGCGGCCTTTGCCTTGGCGGATGGGCTCCAGTAGCCGATGAAGGGGGCGGCGACACCGGCCGCGCCGACGCCAGCCACGGCGCTCGTTGCGAGGGTCAGGAAGCGACGGCGCCCCGGATCCGGTGCCTGGCGGCCAGTCGTGTCTCCGCTTGCCTTAGTGGACATGGTGTCTACCTCCCTGGCGATGACGCCAGTTGCTTGTAACAGCTCAGCCGGTGGTCCGGCGCTCGGTGCAATGACTGCGTCGCAGTGCCTCCCACCGTGCTCTCACTGGACCCTTGGGGCCTTTAAGTGTTAAATTAAATAATAGTTTTATGGCCGGGGCGATGCAAGTAGCGGTGGTTTCCGCGGATGCTGGTTCGCTTCGCCCATTTGTTCCGCTGTCTGAAAACAGGAAACCTTTAATGACCCAACGCTTGATCGTGATCGGCGGTGTCGCCGCCGGGGCCTCCGCCGCAGCCAAGGCGCGACGCGCCAACGAGTGCATCGAGATCGTGCTCTTCGAGGCCGGGCCCTACCCGAGCTTTGCCAACTGCGGCCTGCCCTACTACGTGGGTGGGGAGATCCCCAACCGCGATGCTCTGTTCGTCGTCGACCCCGCGCTCTTCGACAGCCGCCTCCGGGTCGACCTTCGGCTGCAACACCGCGTCACGGCCATCGATCGCGATGCCAGGCAGGTCAGCTATGTCGATGCTGAGGGCCGGGAAAACACCCTGGCCTACGACCGGCTGGTGCTGGCTACCGGCACGGAGCCCCTGGTCCCGCCCGTGCCCGGCATCGAGGCTGCGAATATCTTCACCTGTCGCACCGTCCCCGATGTGGACGCCATCACGGCGAGGCTCGCGAGCATCGGTCACGACAACGAGGACAGGGCCGAGGTGCTGGTGATCGGCGGCGGTTTTATCGGCCTGGAGTGCGCCGAGCAGCTCCTCGATCGCGGCTGCCGCGTAACCCTCGTCGAAATGGCGCCGCAGGTGATGGGCCCGCTCGATCCGGAGATGGCGTGGCCGCTGGAAGAAGCGCTGGTCGCGGCCGGGGGCGAGGTGATCACCGGGGATGCGGTCGCGACCATCGACCACGGCGAGTCGCGCAGCGTGGCGACCCTGGGCAGCGGCCGGGAGATCGCCTTCGACTTTGCGGTGCTCGGCACGGGCGTGAAGCCCAATGTCGCCCTGGCGCGCGCCGCCGGGCTGGAGCTCGGCGTTACGGGAGCGATCAAGGTCGATTGTCAGCAGCGCACCTCGGACCCGGCGATCTTCGCCGCCGGCGACAATGCCGAGGCGGAATTTCTGCCCACGGGCACACCGGTCAACATTCCCCTGGCCTGGCCGGCGAACAAGCAGGGGCGCGTCGCCGGATGTAACGCGGCGATGGATCTCGCCGGCGCGGCGGCAGACGACCCGCTGCGACTGCGCAGCAGCGCGATCACCGGCACCAGCATCGTTCGCGTGTGCGGCATGAATGCCGGCGGCACGGGGCTCACGGAAAAGGTTGCCGCCCGCCTCGAGCGCGAGGTGGCGGTGGTCTACCTGGGTGGGCCGAATCACGCCAGCTACTACCCGGGCTCGAGGCCGATGATGATCAAGCTCGTTTATGAGCCCGCCAGTGGGCGGGTGCTGGGCGCCCAGGCCTACGGCGAGAGCGTGGACAAGCGGCTGGATGTCTTCAGCACGGCGATCCGCGGTGGACTGACCGTCGAGGAGCTGGAGGACCTGGACCTGAGCTACGCGCCGCCCTTCGGCAGCGCCAAGGATGCTGCGGTGCTCGCCGGCTTCGCTGCAGCCAACGCCCGGCGGGGCACCGCCCCGGGCATTGCACCCCTCGACTTTCTCGAGGGCCGGGGGCTGGCGGAAGACACGGTGCTGGTCGATGTGCGTTCCGCCCGCGAGGCCGAAGTCGAGCCGTTCGAGGACGCCTTGAACCTGCCCCTCGACGAGCTGCGCGAGCGGCTGGACGAGGTGCCGCAAGGACGGCCTCTGGTGGTCGCCTGCGCAAGCGGCCAGCGCAGCTATGCGGCACAGCAGATCCTGCGTCACCACGGCTGGGGCGACGTCCGCAATCTTTACGGTGGTTATCGCCTGCTCAGCCGGGTACGAGCGATGCAGCGGCGCTAGCCGCCAGCCGGGAGAGGCGGGGCGTGGCCCTGCCCCTGCCTCCACCCGGCGCAGGTCCGGCCGTTGCGCCAGGCGGTCGAGGTCGGCGGCCCTGTGTCGCTCGAGCACCTGTTCCTCTTCCGGCCCCCAGGCGCGATGGAACCTCTTGGGTTCTACCCGGGTTTCGGGGGATGGACCGGAGTCCACGTAGCGCGACTGATAATGCCAGCGGAACGCCGAACCGCCCACGCACAGCGGGTTGAGACGCTCAGTCGGTAGTTCCCGCAGTGCCTGGAGTCACAGGCTCGCCTTGCGGCAGCTCGACCCAGAAGGTACTGCCTTCGCCCGGCACGCTCTCCAGGCCGATTTCACCGCCCATCGCTTCCACCAGGTGCTTGCACAGGGCCAGCCCGATGCCGGTGCCTTCAATGCCGTTGTAGGCACCGCCCAGGCGTTCGAAAGGCCGGAAAAGTGCCGGCTGTACTGCCGGATCGATCCCCGGGCCGGTATCGCTGACCGAAATACGCAGCCTGCCTTCCGCCGTCGTTTCCACAGCGAGCTCAACTTTCCCGTGTTCCCGGTTGTACTTCACTGCGTTGGAGAGCAGGTTCAAAACTACCTGCCTGAGGCGCGAATAGTCGGCTATCGCCCAGGCCTCGATGCCCTCAGCCAGTGACAGGGTGAGATGACGCTCGTCGGCCAGCGGCCGAAGCTGGCTGACGCATTGCTCCAGCACGGGCGCCAGGTCGACCGGCTCCAGGCTGACCTCGATGCGACCGCTTTCGATACGGCTAAGATCCAGTATCTCGTTGACCAGGCCCAGCAGATGCCGGCCGGCCTGCATGATCTCATCGATGCTTTCCCGCTGCGCAGCGCTGGGAGGATTGGCGCTGTCCGATTGCAGCAGCTGGCCGAAACCGAGGATGGCATTCAGCGGCGTGCGCAACTCATGGCTCATCCTGGAAAGGAATTCGGTCTTGGCCTGGTTGGCGTGATCCGCCTCCTGGCGCGCTGAAACCAGGGCCTGTTCGAATTCAGCGCGCTCGGTCACGTCCTGTACCGTGCCGGACAGCCGGAATGGTGTGCCGGCCTCGTCCAGGCGCATCTCTGCCCGCTCGTGAACATGGCGGATGCTGCCATCGGGCCGCACGATGCGGTGAATGACATCGAGACGGCCGGTTTGTACGGCCTTTTCTTCGCTTTCACGCACCCGCTCGCGATCATCCGGGTGCACCGCGTCGTGAAAGGCTGCCACGCTGGGAGTGATGCTGCCGGGTTCATAACCGAAGATGCGATAGATCTCGTCAGACCAGGTCAGCTCGCCGCTCACCAGGTCGGCGCTCCAGTTGCCGACCTCGGCCATTCGCTGCGCGTCGAGCAATTGCCGTTCCCGCTTTGCCAGGGCCAGTTCGGCCTGCTTGCGAGCCTCGATCGCGCGGATCACGTAGAGCACCGAGAGCAGCAGACCGCCGGCGGCGATGACGAAGGTGCCAATATGGCTGGCCCACAGTGCCGCCGTGTTCGGCGTGCTATCGAACGGTGGTGAAAACGTCAGCGAGCCGGTGACGGCGCTGAACCCTATGCCCGTCAACGCGGCAGTGGCCACGAAAAACAGGATAAACCCGACTCTTGCGCCGAGGAGCAGGGCGGCAAGCAGAGCGGCGGCCCCCATCCACATCCGCCCCCCGCCCATCAGCCCGGCCGTATAACTCGTCCAGAGGCCAAACAGCGTGAACAGCACCACGAACAGATACGCACGCGAGGCATGCGAAAGCAGGGGCCGGCACAGGAACAGGATGGGTAATACGCTCCAGGTCAGCACAGGCACGAGCCAGTCATCCCGGTACCGCACTTCGTTGATGAGGATCGGCAGGGCGATGACGGCCATCGACAGCAGCAGCATCTGCAGGAGCGACACGCGCCAGTCTTCGTGCTTGAGTGCAAGCCGTGCTGAGAGGAACGGGTTATTCACGAGGCGGGCTTCCTGGAGCAGCCATTGTTATGTGTCGGTCCTCATCCCGCGAAGCTTTAGCCGGGATGCGCACAGGGTGACCGTATCCCTGCGAACGACGCCCGCTGACTGCGGGCCCCTGAATCTATCAGCCTGCCTGCCCGGTGACCAGCGCCGGTCAGAAATGGCGCAGGGAAACGCGACGGCCAGGAGAGTCGTTTCGCGGCAAAGACAAGCAATAGGCGTGGGCGAGGGGAGGAACTCTCCATCGGGACAGGCATCGGCTGCCGTCCGGTTGATTCGGAGAGCGGCGAGGTGGCCCGCTTTGACGATGGTGAAGGGCCCATCATCTAGGAGCCGCTGCCACCGAGCACGACCTCGACCGGCCGCAGCAGATGCTGCGGAGTTCACTGACACGGGAGCGAGTTTCGGAACGCGGTTGCGCAGTCCGGCGCCTTCAGCGGGCTACGATCCGCAATTGCCCGGTGCGAATACACTCCATCAGGTTCTCCCGGTCGGTGACGTTGAGCAGTGATACCGGCTTGTCCTTGATGGCCATACAAAGCTCGCTGCTGACCTCTCGGCCACGCCTGGAGGCGATCACTTCATTCTTGGATACCAGCCTCGTGCGCAGTTCCGAGCGAGGGACAGTCTTCGCCCATTTGTCCAGAACGGCAACCTCGTTCTCGTAGGTCAGGTTCCAGTCGTGGCCCGCATTGCCCATGCGATTGTCGGGTTCGCCCCAGTTCTCTACCCAGGTATCTCGATGAGCGTCGGGGTCGATCCCCTCGTAGAGAAAGTGGGCAACCTCAACGGAAATCACCTCTCCACCAGGATTCAGCTTGAGCCCGACGTAATGCACGCCCCGGGCGTCTTTCTTCTGGAAGCTGGTCCCCTTGATCTGGTCGTACCCACGATTGTCGAGCGCGGCGCCCGCTTCGCTGGTCGACATGCCCAGTCGTACGCCTTCCACATCGAGCCCGAGCAAGTCCACATTCGTTGCCCGTGCCGGAAGGAATGCCAGAGCCCCGATTGTCACGAGAGCGGCAAAGCCTGCTGCGGTTCTATTCACAAAGACCTCCTGTTGCTGTTTTTTCTTTTGCACACAGCCCCGATGCCGCACAGCCCCGATGCCGCACGGGCACGCGGCCGCACCAGCTTATCAATTGACGACGGCTGCAGCGATATGCGAAAACGATAGACGCTGTTCGCAAAGAAAACCGCATAAAAAGGGGATAGCTGATGATCAGGAAACTCCAGGTGCTCGCAGCCTTTGCCGTGCTCTCCGGCTGCGCCGGAGGAGGCCCCGGCGAATCTGAGATCGAAGACGCACTCCAACGCGACTATGTTGCAGGGGTCGAGGAACAACTCCAGAGAATTACCCGGATGGTCGGCGAAGAACGGGCGAAGGAAGCGGTGTTCTCCCAGCACGGGATTTCCTCGCTATCGGATCTGCAGGTGACGGAACTCTCCGTCGAAGACGTGCGAGAAACGGGCACCGGCGATTACCTCGCAAAAACGGTCTATACGCTTCGACGTGGAGATCGCGAGCAGGAAAGAGCGGCGCGCCTGACGCTGACGCAGCTCGAGGGTGAGTGGCGATTGATCGACAAGGAGTTTCTCGACTAAGGCGATCGACGGTTGCGGGCCGGCACCCTTCGTGCCGAGTGGATGGCAGCAACCTGAACCGATTCCAGGGAGCCTTGCGGTCGCGAGCAATTCCCATTCTCGATTAACCCTACGAACAACCAGACAATTCTTCGACAGCGGCAAACGGTACCGCTCGCTCCGGCGTAATCCCCATGCAACTCGAATGGAGGTACCTGACCATGGCCAGTCCCGTTTCCCGCCGCAAGCTTCTGCAAGCCGCCGCCGCAACGGCGTCTTCACTGATTATCGCCCGGGTGTCACACGCCCAGCCGCCCGTGCTGAGCGAGGATGATTCCACCGCCATCGCGATGGGCTACAAGGCCGATCACACGACCGTGGATACCGCCGCGTGGCCCAAGAAGGCCGGTTCCGGCGGTGCCGAGCAGCAGTGCACGAATTGCACCCTCTACCAGAAACTCGACGAAGACTACGGTCTCTGCCCGATCTTTTCCGGCAAGCGCGTGCATGCAAACGGCTGGTGCAACGGCTGGGTAGCCTGAAGGTACGCGGATCAGCCACAGGAGTTGTGTCATGAAAGCATGTTTTCTCGGCTCTACCGGCGTCGTCGCGGAAACCGCCCGCCTGCAGCGCCTTGCCTACAATTCGGCGTTCAGGGATATGGGTCTGAACCTCTACTGGAACGTCGCGACCTATTGCCGGCTGCTGGAGGTCCCCGGCGGACAGCGCTGGCTCGAGCACGTGCTCGGGGACGAGTGGCCGGAGGGTCTCGCAGAGGAGGTCCAGGCCCTGCAGCACCGGCATTTCCTCAAGCTCGTCGAGGGTGGGCTTTGGCTCCGGCCCGGCATCGCGGACGCCATCAGCCTGTGCCGGCGGGAAGAGATCGCCCTCGCGTGGGTCACCACGGCGGCGCCGGAGATGGTCAGTGCACTGCTCACGCATACCGTGGGCCTCGACGCCGAAGCCTTCGATCTCATCACGACGGCAGAGGACGTGCTGACCCTGAAGCCGGACCCGGCCGCGTATTACCACGCCCTGAGTACACTGGGCCTGGAGGCCGCGGAGGTTATCGCCGTCGAGGACAGGCCAGTCAACCAGAGCGCGGCACTGCAGGCGGACCTGCAGTGCTATCTCTACCCGGGAGAATATGCCGCCGTCGAGCACAACCTGCTGATCACTCGTGATGTGCCTGCGACCCTGGAGCGGGCGATCGCCTTGTTCCGTCAGGATGCCCCGTCTTCGTCGAGAGCGCCCGCTGGTCTCGCCCAACCGCGGGGGTCGTTGCAATGAAGCTTCAGGCCGCGGTGGCGCTTCTCGCCACCGCGTTCCTGTTTGGCGGTGCGCTGCTGTACTCATCGGCCTTTGCCGCTTTTCTCTTCCGGGCGCTGCCCGCCGATGAGGCGGGCAGCCTGTTGCGGCGGGCGTTCGCCGGCTACTACCTCTGGCTCGTTGCGACCTCGGCGCTTGCCGCGTTGCTGTACCTGGGCGTGGACGGGACGAGCAGCCTGCTGCTGCTGGCGATCGCCGTCTCAGCCGTGCCGTTAAGGCAGCAGCTCATGCCTGCGATCAATGCCGCCTCGGACCGTGGCGACAAACGGCGCTTCCATCGGCTGCATGGCGCGTCTGTGGCGGTCGGCGTCCTGCAGCTTGTTGTTGCAGGCTACGTCCTGCTGCGTGTGCTCTGAGCACCGATCATTCGGTGAAACAAGCGCGGCTTCGCCGGCCCGCGGAATTAATCGTCTGCATCGAGCAGCAGTTCGTCCCCCCGCTTGCGCACGTAGTCAAGGTGGTGGAGCAGCGTGTAGGCCTGCTTGCGGTAGCTGTTCGGCAGATTTGCCCGCAGCAGTTTCCGCTCGATGGCATTCATCTCCTCGCGCAGGGCGCGCAGGCGCGCCGCTCCGAGCGTCGATCCTTTCTCGACCAGTTCTTCGTCGATTTCGTGGACCCGCGCGTAGTGGCGGTAGACCCGGCGGTTGAGAATCGCGCCGTAGAGCGCCGGCAGCACGCGAAGCAGAGGCAGCAAAAGGAGCAGCGCGGGCAGGATGACCAGCAGCACCCGGTTCAGCTGCGCCACGATCCAGTAGGGCAGGAAGGGCTCCAGCGGGCTGAAGCCGTCCTGCAGCAGTTTCGCGGCGTAGGCATTGGTCTCGACACCGCTGGTGGTCGCTGCCGGGTAGTTCCGGTCTGCGGGGAAGATTCCCGGTTCGCCGTGGACTTCCAGCACCGCATGGACCAGGCGATTGACCAGGGCGGGGTGAAGGTTTTCCTGCCCGACGAGCCGCGTTTCCAGTGCCAGCAGTTCGACATCCGCCGGGGGGCGGGACCGGGCGTAGTCGAGAATCCCCGAGGGCAGCGTCACCAGGCGCGACCCCGGCAGCTGAAGGCTGACGGCTTCGCTGTGCGCGAGCGTCACCAGGCCCAGCCCGTCGGCATCGAGGAGCGGGGCGAGATAGCCGGCGCCGGCGGGCGCGACGAACAGCGCCAGCTCTACCTCGCCGTCGAGAAGGGCCTCGCCGGCCCGCGCGCCGCCCAGCGGCTCGGCGCCCGGCCTTGCGAGGGCCGATGACCCGGTGATACGCGCCAGGGTGTCCGCCACCAGGCGCGTCCCGCTGCCCTCGCCGCCCGCCGCCACTCGGCCCTCCGGCCAGTGGCGCGGATTGTTCGCGGTCGCATCCCGGGCGAAGATCCACAGCGGTTCCAGCTGTACCGCCGCGATACCCTCGACCGTCTCGGGAAGCGCGATGCCACCCTGGACCAGGGCGATGTCGGCACTGCCGCCTGCCAGCCTGCCGGCATTCTCCACCGACCCCCCGCTCTCGATGATCTCGAGGTCGATGCCATCGCGGGCGAGGATCGCGCGGTAGGCGACGGCGGTGTCGTGGTAGGCGGAGCCGGGGGCGCCGGCAGCCATGCTGACGCGGGTCGGGGGCAGCAGGTCGAGCTGGCGCAGCACGTAACCGGTCGCGCTCGCCAGCAGCCCGAGGAGCAGCAGACCCAGGAGCACGATCGGCAGGCTGCGCAGCAGTGCTTTCATGGTGGTCGTCCTCGAGCGTGCCCCGGCAGCTTACAGCTGCGGTCCCGCCGCGACCAGCCTGGCGCCGCCCACCGTGTCCGTGTACTGCTCGAAATTGCGGACGAAGCGCTCACCGAGGTCCCGTGCCTTTGCCGTCCACTGCCCGGGGTCGTCGTAGGTGTCCCGCGGATCGAGGATGCCGCTGTCGACCGCGGGCAGGGCCGTGGGTATCTCGAGGTTGAAGATCGGCAGGGTCTTTGTCTCCGTTGCTTCGATGGAGCCGTTGAGGATCGCGTCGATGATCCGCCGCGTGTCCCTGATCGATATGCGTTTCCCGGTGCCGTTCCAGCCGGTGTTCACGAGGTAGGCCCGGGCGCCCACGGCGTCCATGCGGGCGACCAGTTCCTCGGCGTAGCGCACGGGGTGCAGCGTCAGGAAGGCTTTGCCGAAACAGGCGGAGAACGTCGGGACGGGCTCGGTAATGCCGCGCTCCGTACCGGCGAGCTTTGCCGTAAAGCCCGACAGGAAGTGGTATTGCGTCTGGTCGTGGGTCAGCTTCGCCACCGGGGGCAGGACGCCGAAGGCGTCGGCGGTGAGGAAAATCACCTTCTCCGCGTGGCCGCCCCGGGAAACGGGCTTTACGATGTTGTCGATATGGTAGATGGGGTAGGAGACCCTACCGTTCTCCGTGATGGAATGGTCGAAGTAATCCACCTTGCCCTGCTCGTCGACAACGACGTTTTCCAGCAGGGCGTCGCGGCGGATCGCCCGGTAGATGTCCGGCTCGCTCTTCGGATCGAGGTCGATGGTCTTGGCGTAGCAGCCACCCTCGAAGTTGAAGATGCCCTCGTCGTCCCAGCCGTGCTCGTCGTCGCCGATCAGCCGGCGCTTGGGGTCCGTGGAGAGCGTGGTCTTGCCGGTGCCGGACAGGCCGAAGAAGATCGCCACGTCATCGTCCTCGCCCATGTTCGCGCTGCAGTGCATCGACGGCATGTGATCGAGGGGCAGGTAGTAGTTCATCATGGCGAACATGCCTTTCTTCATTTCGCCGCCGTACCAGGTGCCGCCAATGACCTGCATGCGCTCGGTCATGTTGAAGACGGTGAACACCTCGGAGTTCAGGCCGTGCGCCTGCCAGTCCGGGTCGCTCGTTTTCGAGCCGTTGAGCACCACGAAGTCCGGCTCTCCGTAGCTCGCGAGTTCCTCGGCGGTCGGGCGGATGAACATGTTCTTGACGAAGTGGGCCTGCCAGGCGACCTCCATCACGAAGCGCACTTTCATCCGGACCTTCGGGTTGGCGCCGCAAAAGGTGTCGACCACGAAGAGGCGCTTGCCGGTAAGCTGCCTGACGACCAGCGCCTTCAGCTCGGCCCAGACGGCGGGCGTGACTGGCTTGTTGTCGTTCGGCGCCTGCTCCGATGTCCACCAAAGATTGTCCCTGCTGACGTCGTCGTAGACGACGAACTTGTCCTTCGGCGAGCGCCCGGTGAACTCGCCGGTGCGCACCGCCACAGCGCCCGACTCGGTGAGGATCCCGCGCTCATAGCCCTCGAGGTCCTCGCGCAGCTCTTCCTCGTAAAGCTGCTCGTAGGACGGGTTGTGCACGATCTCCTGCACGTCGGTGATGCCATAGGCTGAGAGGTCGATGTTCTGTGTCACGGTGGAGTCTCCCGGTGTCGATGAAAGCGGGGTGAATGCGTATCACTCGCCTTCCCAGCATAGGGGAGGAAACGGCTTGCGCCTACCATTGCGCCTGCTCTGCAAAACGTCACCGGCGGTCACCGGTGGGGTGGCTGCTTTACCGGGGGACGTTGGGTCGCTAAGGTGTCACCGTCCGAGCCTGCGAAGCTGGCGCGCCCCGGCGCGCTCTCCCGGGCCGGGCCACTCATGCTGACCACGGCTTTCGCGTTTTGTCCGATACCTCCCATTCCCTGGATATCGCTCGTTTTTCCGACCTGGCGCGGGCCGAGGGCCTGGCCGACTACACCTCCGATCATCGGGTCGGTGAGGACAACATCCGTACGTTCGGCCTCGATGTCCACAACCCGGTTTTCGTTGTCTCGGGCACCACCATCGTGTTCTTCGTCGTCTTCGCGCTCGCCTTTCCCTCGCTGGCCGCCGATGTCTTCGGCCAGTGGCGCGTCAGCTTGACCACGCAGCTCGACTGGTTCTTCATGGCCGTGGCCAACCTGGTGCTGCTGTTCTGCGTCTTCCTGGTGCTCTCGCCCCTGGGCTCCGTGCGCCTCGGCGGACCCGACGCCAGCCCGCGCTACAGCTATCCGAGCTGGGTGGCCATGCTCTTTGCGGCGGGAATCGGCATCGGCATCATGTTCTACGGCGTGCTCGAGCCCATGACCCACGCCCTCACGCCGCCGCTGTCGGCGGAGGGCGTGACCGGTTCGGAGCGCCGTGACCTTGCGATGGCGGCAACCATCTATCACTGGGCCTTCCACCCCTGGGCCGTCTATTCCGTTGTCGGCCTCTCGCTGGCCTTCTTCAGCTTCAACAAGGGCCTGCCGCTGGTGATCCGCTCGGCGCTCTACCCGATCTTCGGTGAACGCACCTGGGGCTGGGCAGGGCACGTCATCGACGTGCTGGCGGTGTTCGCCACGCTGTTCGGCCTTGCGACGTCCCTCGGCTTCGGCGCCGAGCAGGCGGCCGGTGGCATCGCCTACCTGTTCGGCATCCCGAACGCGAACTGGCTGCGCGTGTTGGTGATCACCGTGATCACCGCCCTGGCCCTGGGCTCGGTGCTTCGCGGCCTCGATGGGGGTATCAAGGTGCTCAGCGAGCTGAACATGGGGGCGGCTGCGGTGCTCGGTCTCTTCGTGCTCGCCCTGGGCCCGACCTGGGACATTCTTACCGGCGTGGTCGAGTACAGCGGCGCCTACCTGCGCTACCTGCCCGAGCTCAGCAACTGGATGGGGCGCGAGGATGAGTACTACATGCACGACTGGACCACCTTCTACTGGGCCTGGTGGATCGCCTTCTCACCCTTTGTCGGCATGTTCATCGCGCGCATCTCCAGCGGCCGCACCGTGCGCGAGTTCATCGTTGCCGCGCTGCTGGCCCCCTCGGCGATCTTCATCCTGTGGATGACGATCTTCGGGGAGACGGCCATGGACCAGTATTTCATCGAGGGCTGGCAGGGTGTCGCGCAGACCGTGCGCGACTTCAAGCCGGAGCTGACCCTCTTCGTGTTCCTCGAGCAGTTTCCGCTCACGCTGCTCACGTCGGCCCTCGGCGTGGTGCTCGTGCTGGTGTTCTTCGTCACCTCCATGGATTCGGGGTCGCTGATCGTCGATACCATGACAGCGGGCGGCAAGATCGAGACGCCGGTCGGCCAGCGCATTTTCTGGTGCATCTTCCTCGGCCTGCTCGGGGTGGCACTCATGCTGGGCGGGGGGCTGACCTCCCTGCAGGCCCTGGCGCTGGCGTCGGCCTTCCCCTTCTCGCTGGTGATGCTGCTCATGGTGCTGAGCCTATACCGCGGTCTGCGTGCGGAGCGGCTGCTCCTGGAAGTCGTCGAGGCGGAATCAGAGGCAGAGACAGGTGGGTAGGCCGCCGAGGAAGGATGCCGCCCGGGCCACCGGGACAGCAGGCCGGGAAACCGGGGGAGACTGATCCATGTACGAACGCATCGGCATGCCCGTGGATCTCGCGCACACGCAGACGCTGGAGAAAGCCGTCGAGACCGCCGCGGCCCTGGCCCGGACTTTCGGCGCGAGCATCGACCTGGTCGCCGTGACCTCGCCCTCGCCCGGCGAGGTGGCCCGCGACCCCCACGCCTTCGGCGAGAAGCTCGCGGCCTACGCCCGCGATTGCAGCAGCCGCCACGGCGTCACCTTCACGGCCCATGCCCGCATCTGTGATGATCCGACCGTGGAACTGGACCGCACCCTTTCCGATGCCTTCCACGAGCTCGGTGTGGACCTGCTGGTCGTGGCTTCCCATGTACCCGGCCTTCGTGAGTACGTCTTCTCGTCCAACGCGGGCTGGCTGGCGAGCCACACGGACCTGTCCGTCTTTGTCGTGCGCTGAGCCGCGCCGCCCTCGGTGCGTTCGTCAGCCCCCTTCAAGCCCCTTCAGGCCCGGCGGGCGACGCCGTGGATGGCCTCGGCCATCGGTTCGAGCAGCGGGTCGGGGAAGTCGTGACCCATGCCCGGGAAGAGCTTCAGCGTGGCGTCCGGCAGGTGCTTTGCCGTGTCGATGCCGCACGCGGCCTTCACCAGCGGGTCGGCCTCGCCGTGGATCACCAGTGCCGGCGCGCGCACGGTCGCCAGCAGCTGCCGGCGGTGCGGCGCGACGATGACCGCGCCGAGCTGCCGGGTCACACCCGCGGGATCGTAGCCGCCCCGGTGGAAGGCCCGGTTCGCCGCCGCGCGCAGCTCCTCGTCGCTCTTCGGGTAGAGCGTGCTCTGCACGGCCTTGCGAACGCGGGTGTTGCGCTCGATCACTGACTCCGGGTCCGTCGGCTCCGCCGGCCTGCTGAGCAGCGCCCGGGTGGCATGGCGCTCGGCCCGGGGAAGAGACGGATGCCCGGTGGTGGACATGATCGAGGTGAGGCTCAGCGTGCGCTCCGGGTAATGCGCCGCCACGAGCTGGGCGATCATGCCGCCCATGGAGGCGCCGACGAGATGGGCCCGCTCGATAGCGAGGGCATCCAGCAACGCGATGGCATCTGCGGCCATGTCCTCGAGGGTGTAGGGGACGGGCAGCCGCAGGCGCAGCAGGTGGAGGCTGGCGAGCAGGGGAATGTTCGGCGGACGCACGCCCACCAGGTGCGTGGAAAGACCGATGTCCCGGTTGTCGTAGCGGATGACGCGGTAGCCCAGGCCGGCGAGTTGCTCGCAGAAAGCGTCGGGCCAGCCCGTCAGCTGCGTGCCAAGACCCATGATGAGGAGCAAAGGCTCGCCGGCCGCGTCACCGAAGCTCTCGTACTCGATCTCGATACCGTTTGCGGACGCGCGTGCCATGGCCTCTCCCCGTTTGCTGTCGGCCCAGTATAGCGGCGCAGGCGAGGCCCGGGGGGCGCCTTGCGACCGGCCGGCGAACCGGGCAATGATGGGCCATGAGCGAGGAAACACTGGAGCAGCTGCTTGCCCGCGTGCGCGCCTGCCGCCTCTGCGAGGGGTCGCTGCCCCTCGGTCCGCGCCCGGTGGTGCAGGCGAGCGCGGGCGCGCGCATCCTGGTCGTCGGCCAGGCCCCGGGCCGCCGCGTTCACGCCTCGGGCCTGCCCTTCGATGACCCGAGCGGCGACCGGTTGCGGGACTGGATGGGCGTCGATCGCGCGGTCTTCTACAACGAGCGCCTGGTGGCCGCCGTGCCCATGGGCTTCTGCTACCCGGGCACCGGTCCGAGTGGTGACCTGCCGCCGCGGCCCGAATGCGCCGAGGCCTGGCGCGAGGCACTGCTGGCAAAGCTGACCGGCATTCGCCTGACCCTCGTCATCGGCCAGTACGCCCGGCGCTGGCACCTGCCGGCGGCGCGCGGCAATCTCACCGACATCGTGCGCGACTGGCGTCGTTTCGGTGCCGGCCTGCTGCCCCTGCCCCATCCCAGTCCACGCAACAATCTCTGGTTGCGCCGCAACCCCTGGTTCGAGGCGGAGGTGCTGCCGGAACTGCGTCGACGGGTCGCGGCTGCGCTGTCCGCCCGCGGCGCGGTCAGCCCGGCAGGTTGTCGAGCGGAATCGCGGTCTCGGACTTGACCTCCTCGATCACGACGTAGGTATGCGTCTGCGCCACGAGCGGTATGGCGGCGAGCTTTTCGCCGAGGAAGCGCTGGTAGTGCTGCATGTCGGCGCAGCGGATCTTGATCAGGTAGTCGAAGCCGCCGGCGACCATGTGACAGGTCTCCACCTCCGGGAGGTCGCGCATCTCCCGGTTGAAGGCGCGCAGGTTTTCCGTGCTGGTGTTGGTGAGCAGTACCTGGATGAAGGCGACCGTGTTGGCGTTGAGCAGCGCCGGGTCGGCCAGGGCGACGTAGCCGGTGATGAAGCCGTCCCGCTCGAGGCGGCGCACGCGCTCCAGGCAGGGCGTGGGGCTCAGGCCCACGCGGCGGGCGAGGGCGACATTGCTCAGGCGCCCCTCGCGCTGCAGTTCCCGCAGGATGGCGCGGTCGATCCGGTCCAGGTCCCGGACTTTGCCCATGGTGGCGGCTCCCGCGTCAGCGTTTCCCGATAAAAAACCATGATAACCCCAAATGCAGAATTTTCTCCTGCTCCTAACCCAAATAAAGCGTCAAATATCGCGATAAATGTGCAGAATGTCGGGGATGCCTACTGCACAGGACAACGTCATGACCGAATCCCTCGACGCGCTTCGAGACGCCATCCGCGCCGCGACCCATGCGCCGGAGGAGGACCTGCTCGAGGCCTTCGTTGCCGCTCCCGCCCTCGCCGGGGAGCAGCGCGAGGCGGCGCGGGAAACGGCCATCGATCTCGTGCGGCGCTGCCGCGGCCAGCGTCGCAAGGCCGGTACGCTGGATGCGTTCCTGCAGGAGTTCGGCCTGTCCAACAGGGAGGGCATCGCCCTCATGTGCCTCGCCGAGGCGTTGCTGCGCGTCCCCGATGAGGAGACGGCGGACCGGCTCATTGCCGAGAAAATCCAGTCCGGGGACTGGGGCTCGCATCGCGGCAAGTCCGCCTCGCGTTTCGTCAACGCCTCGGTCTGGGGCCTCATGCTCACGGGGCGCATCGTGCGCCTCGACGAGGAGGCGGTGAGCGACACGGGCTCCTGGATGCGCCGGCTGGTGAACAACCTCGGTGAGCCGGTGGTGCGCCAGGCGGTGCTCCAGGCGATGCGCATCATGGGTGGCCAGTACGTGCTCGGGCGCAGCATCAGCGAGGCACTGCAGCGCGGTGTGACCGAGAACCGCCGCGGCACCCGCTTCTCCTTCGACATGCTCGGCGAGGGCGCGCGCACCGATGCCGATGCGCAGCGTTATTTCCAGGCCTACGCCGATGCGATCCGCGCCATCAGCACCGGCTCCCGCGGCCGCTCCGTGATCGCCGCCAACGGCATTTCCGTGAAACTCTCCGCACTGCACCCGCGCTACGCGTTCCGCCAGGAGGCCCGGGTCATCGAGGAACTGCTGCCGCGGATCCGCGAACTCTGCCTCATGGCCGCCAGCGGTGGCATCGGCCTGTCCATCGACGCGGAGGAGTGCGATCGCCTCGACCTGTCCCTTTCGCTCTTCGAGGCGCTGGCCCGGGATCCGGAGCTCGCCGGTTGGGACGGGCTCGGCTTCGTACTCCAGGGCTACCAGAAACGCGCGCTGGCGGTGGCTGACTGGCTCGTGGCCCTGGGCCGGGAGACGGGACACCGGCTGCCCGTGCGCCTGGTCAAGGGTGCCTACTGGGACAGCGAGATCAAGCACGCCCAGGAACAGGGTCTGGCGGACTACCCGGTTTTCACGCGCAAGTGTCACTCGGACCTCGCCTACGAGCAGTGCGCGGCACGGCTCCTCGACGCCCCGGATGCGGTCTATCCCCAGTTCGCTACCCACAACGCGCACACTGTCGCGGTGGTGCGCGCGCTCGCCGGCGACAAGGACTTCGAGTTCCAGCGCCTGCACGGCATGGGCCAACTGCTCTACGATGAGCTGCAGGATGAGGACCCGGCGCTGCCGGTGCGGGTCTATGCGCCTGTGGGCAACCACCGGGATCTGCTGCCCTACCTCGTCCGCCGGCTGCTGGAGAACGGCGCCAACAGCTCCTTCGTTAACCGCTTCCTCGACGCCCGTGTGCCGCCGGAGGAACTGCTCCGGGACCCGCTTGCCGAGGCGCAGCAGCTGCCCGGCTGGCGCCACACGCGCATCCCCGTGCCGCGCCAGCTCTACAGCGGCGAGGCGCTGCCCTGGGCCAACGCCCGCGGCATCGACCTGGCCGACCCCGGTGAACTGGCCGCGCTGCAGACCGCCATGGCCGCCGGCGTAGCCCGGCCGCACCGGGCCGGCCCCATCGTCGGTGGCCGGGAACTGCCCGGCGCGGGCCGCCCCGTGCACAGCCCCGCCGCACCGGACATCGTGGTGGGCGAGGTGCTCGAGGCGGATGCCGAAGCCGTCGATGCCGCCCTCGCCGCCGCCAGCGCGGCACAAGCGAGTTGGGACGCGGCCGGCGTCGAAGCCCGCGCCGTCTGCCTGGAACGCCTCGCCGAGGCCCTCAAGGCGAACTGCGGCGAACTCATGGGCCTGGTCGCCGCGGAGGCCGGGCGCACGATCGACGACGGCCTTTCCGAGGTGCGCGAAGCCGTGGACTTCTGCCGTTACTATGCCCAGCAGGCCCGCGCCGGCTTTGCCGTCAAGCGGCTGCCGGGACCCACCGGCGAGGTGAACGAGCTGTCCCTGCACGGCCGCGGGGTCTTCGCCTGCATCAGCCCCTGGAACTTCCCCGTGGCCATCTTTACCGGGCAGTTGGCTGCCGCGCTGGTGGCCGGCAACGCCGTGGTGGCCAAGCCCGCGGAGCAGACGCCGCTGGTGGCCGCCCAGGTCGTCCGCCTCGCTCACGCCGCGGGCATACCCGGCGATGTGCTCAACCTGCTGCCCGGGGACGGTGCCGTGGGCGCGCAGCTCGTGGCCGATCCCCGGGTCGGCGGCGTCGCGTTCACCGGCGGCACGGCTACGGCCCGGCGCATCCAGCAGAGCCTGGCCGAACGCGAGGGGCCCATCGTGCCGCTCATTGCCGAGACCGGCGGCCTCAACTGCATGCTCGTCGATGCCACGGCGCTGCCGGAGCAGGTCGTGGACGATGTGATCATCTCGGCCTTCCAGAGCGCGGGGCAGCGCTGCAGCGCGCTGCGGGTCATGTACCTGCAGGCGGATATCGCCGACAACGTGCTGGCGATGCTCGCCGGTGCCATGGCCGAGCTGCGCCTCGGCGATCCGGCGGTGTTCGCGACGGACATCGGCCCGGTTATCGACCTCGCCGCCCGCCAGAACCTGGAGCGCCACGCCGAGCGCATGGACCGGGAGGGGCGGCTGCTTGCCGCCTGCGAGCCGCCGGCCGACGGCCGGGGTGGTTATTTCTTCCCGCCCCGGGTCTACGAAATCGACCGCCTGGACCAGCTCGAGCGAGAGGTCTTCGGCCCCATCCTGCACGTGATCCGCTACCGGGTCGAAGAGCTGCCGCAGGTCTATGAGGCCATCAACGCCAGTGGCTACGGCCTGACGCTCGGCGTCCACAGCCGTATCGATGGCTTCGCGAGGGAGGTCTTCCAGGCCACGCGGGTCGGCAACACCTATATCAACCGCAATATGGTCGGCGCCATCGTCGGCGTGAACCCCTTCGGCGGCCAGGGGCTCTCGGGCACCGGGCCCAAGGCCGGCGGCCCCCATTACCTGCCGCGCTTTGCCACGGAAAAGACGCGCACCGACAACGTGGTTGCCAAGGGGGGCAACACGCAGCTCTTTAACCTGGAGGAGGAATGACGCGACCCTGAACGGGTTGGCTCAGGCCAGGCGTTTGCGGACGAGCCACCGCCAGCTGTCTTGCTCCACCCGCGCCGCGAGCGCGGCTTCGTCCAGGTCGAGCGGTGCGGCGCCGCCGCGCTTCTCCAGCGCCCGCTGATGCGCGGCCCCAAGGCGCTCGCCCGTGGCGAGGACTTCCGTCGAGGGTGTCAGCTGGAGCCAGGCGAACAGCCGGTCCATCCATTCGGCGTTGAAAAGGTGCTCATAGGAGAGGATGCCGACGGGATGGCCTGCGGCGACTGCGTCCCTGATGCAGGCGCAGGAATGGTTCCATTCATCGATCGCCGCGCCGGCGTCGCGCGCCCTCGGCCAGTTGCCCCCGGGGACCCTGGCGCGGCGCTCCCAGGAACGGGCCACGGCGAGCGGATCGCGGTAGATGAACAGCAGGCGGGCGTTGGGGAAGCGCTGGAAGAGCTCCCGCCAGAATCGGTACAGGATCGGCTTCTTGTCACCGACGTAGGCCAGTGCCAGGCGACCGGCGAGCTTGTCGCTGAAGCGCTCGTCCCAGTAATGTCTGCCATCGAAGCTGTCGTAGAAGGTATCGCCGTCTTCTATCCGGGCGAAGCGCGCAGGCTGCAGGTGCTCCGGGTCGATGGCAAAGCGGTCGCGCGCCAGCTTTGCGTAGCGCTCGATACCGAGGAGCACCCGGCGATCGCTGCCCACGAGCTGGGCCAGGGCCGTGGTGCCGCTGCGTGCACAGCCGCAGACGAAAAGTGGCGCGGGCTCAGCGATAGTTCCTCCCTTCGGGATGCGACCGGGAATCCTGACGACCAGCCCGGTTTTGACAGTCTACCATGGGCAGCCCCGGGCGCGGGTGGCCGGGTCACAGGCGCTCAGTCCGGGTGGGCGATGCTGAAGCGCCCGAGCAGGGCGGCGTGGTCCGAGAGGTCCCGCCAGTGCCCCTCGCCGAGGCGCTCGCAGGCGACGGGGGTGAGTCCCCGGAAGTAGATCCTGTCCACCGGGAACAGCGGCGCCCAGACCGGGAAGGTGCGGGCGTGGCGCCCCTGCAGGGCGACGAACAGCTCCTCCATCTCCAGGCTCAGCTGCAGGTGTCGCTCGGCGCGGCGGCGCCAGTCGTTGAAATCGCCGGCGAGAATCATGGGCTCGTCGTGGGGCACGTGGTCCTCGATGCGCTGGGCCAGCGCCTGCAGCTGCTCCTTGCGCTCCTGCTCGAGCAGGCCCAGGTGCACGCAGAGCGTGTGCAGGCGCACATCGACCCGCGGCAGATGGATCACGCCGTGGAGAATGCTGCGGCTGGAACGCGGGAAGATGGAAACGTCGATGTTCTCCCAGTCCAGGATCGGGTAGTTGCTGAGGATCGCGTTGCCGTGGTCGCCCTTGCGGTAGATGGCGTTGCGGGCGTAGGCGTAATGGGGCCAGACCTGCTCGGCGAGGTACTCGAAGTGCGGCTGGTCCGGGTAGGAGAAGCGCCGGCGCCGGGCCCTGCTCTTCTCCGCACGCCCGTGCACCTCCTGCAGGAAGACGATATCCGCCCCGGTTTCCGTGATGCGCTCGCGAATGGCGTCGAGCACGAAACGGCGGTTGCCGCTGCAGTAGCCCTTGTGGATGTTGTAGGTCAGGACATTGATTGACGTTTCCCGGGCCATGGCGTCAGGCCTCGCGCCGGGCGGTGATGGCCTTGCGGGACCAGAGCACCACGTACTGCAGGCCGCTGGCGATGGCGATCACCAGCACCACCGTGGTAAAGGCAACGAGCGCGGGCGCCGGCAGCCAGCCACCGATCGCGTTGCCGAGCACGGTGACCAGGAACAGCACCTGCACGGCCATGTTGGCCTTGGACAGGGCCGTGGGCGAGAACTCCAGCCCGCCGATGAGCAGCTGGTAGGCCAGCGCCCCGGAGACGATGATCACGTCGCGGCCGATGACCACCGCCGCCACCCAGGCCGGCATCATTCCAACGGCTGCGAGGCTGGCGAAGACAGCGAAGATCAGCGTCTTGTCCGCCAGCGGGTCGAGCGCGGCACCGAGGCGGGAGCGCGCATCCAGGCGCCGGGCGAGGAGGCCGTCGAGCGCGTCGGTCAGGCCGGCGATGGCGGCGATCACCAGGGCGCGGGAGAAGGCCCCGTCGAGGATAGCGGCGGCGATCGGTATCGCGAGCAAAAGCCGGGCGCCGGTGAGCAGGTTCGGGAGCAGGAGAGCGGCACGCATGACAGGATTCTACCCTACCCCGGAGGTCTCAGCCGGGCCGGCATCAGCCGTTGCCAGGCGAGGTAGAGCAGGACGGGCAGCAGCATGAGAATCCCGTACATCACCGGCGCGATAGTCATCGCCGGATTGCCGAGGACGGTACCGGTAATGAGGATGGCGGTGCCGCCGTTCTGGATCGATGTCTCGATGGCGATGGTGCGGGCGTCGTGGCGGTCGCGGCCGAGGCTACGGGCGAGGCCGTAGCCCGCAAGCAGCGCCGCCGTCGCCAGTAGCAGCGCCGGCACCGCGGTCAGCGCGAGGAATTCGGGCATCCGCTCCCGGTTCTGCGCGATGATGCCCGCGATCACGCCGAGGAGCATGAGGAAGGGGACGCGAGTCATCCAGAATTCGTTGCGCTCACAGAAAGCGCGGCGATAGCCTCGGAGCAGCATGCCCAGGCACACGGGGACCAGGGTGACCGCCACCAGCTTGCCGACCGTCGGCAGGAAGGGAAGGGTGATGTCGGTCCCCGCGGCGAGGCGGCTGCTGAGCAGCCAGGTCGCAAGCAGCGGCAGGCTGAGCGGTGTCACCAGGCTCACGAGCGCCGTCAGCGCGATGGACAGGGCCAGGTTGCCCCCCGCCAGGTAGGAAAACATATTCGAGGTGGTGCCGCCGGGGCTCAGGGCCAGGATCATGAACCCGACGGTGATTTCTGCCGGCAGCCCTAGCGCCGACAGCAGCAGGAAAGCCAGCAGCGGGAGCAGCAGCATCTGCGAGGCGATGCCGCAGAACACGGCTGCCGGGCGTGACAACAGCAGCCGAAAATCCCCGGGGCTGAGATTGGCGCCCATGCCCAGCATCATGACGAATAGGGTCACCGGGAGGGCGATGGCGAGGATCGCGTCCTGGTTCACTGCGCAATCCAGAGGGCGGCGAGCAGCGTGCAGCCGTAGGCGAAGAAACCGCGCCCCGTTGCCGGGGCCAGGGCCTGACGCTCCGCCGGTCCCCGGCCCAGCAGCCGGAGGGGCGGCAACAGGCACAGCAACGACAGCAGCGGAAGCACGGCATAGGCGAGCAGGCCCGCAGCACCGAGGGCGAAGGTCACGGCGGCCAACAGCAGGATCAGGCCGCGGTACAGCCGGGCAGCGCGTTCGTAGCCGATGCGCACGGTGAGAGTGCGCAGGCCCTCGGCGAGGTCCGCCTCGTAATCGCGCAGCTCGTTGCTCAGCAGAAGCAGGGAAGCGAACAGGCTGAACGGTAGCGACAGCCAGAAAACGCCGGCGTGGTAACGGCCGCTCACCGCATAGTAGGCGCCGCCGACCAGCAGCACGCCCATGAACAGGAAGACCAGCGGGACGCCGAGCCCCCGAGCCTTGTAGTTCACCGGGCGTCCTGTATAGCCGAGCGCGCCGGCCAGGCCCACGACCTCCAGGGCGAGCATGGGCCAGCCGCGCAGCCAGACGAGGTAGAGCCCGAACAGGCCTGCGAGGAGGAAAGCGGCTGCGCCGAGCCGCGTATTACGCCCGATGGCCCGCCGCTGCGCCGGGCTGAACGCGGAGCTCTGCCGGTCGGCGTGGTCGTTGACCAGGTTGACCCCCGCCTGCAGCAGCACCCCCGCAGTGATCACTGCCAGCGCGAGAGCCGGGTCTGCCTCCCCTTGCCGCAGGGCCAGGAGGACGCCGAGACCGCATGTGGCCACGGCGACGACCAGAGAAAAGGGCCGCAGGGCACGAATGAAACGGGTCTTGTCCGGGAGGGGCCTCAAGGCGCTCGTTGCCTGTTCGCAGCACGGGCGCGCAAGGTTATCGCACTGGCCGGGGCTTGCATACGTATTCGGTCTGGTCTGTTCGGTCTGGTCGATGCTCCGGCGCCCGCTCTGCGCCGCGATGATTAATGCGCCGCGGGGGCCGCCCTCCGGCGGCGAGGTGTCGGCAGTATGGGTCGGGGGCAGGATAGTCCGGTGAGTCTTTTCCCCGGACTTTACCGGGTCGCCGGAACGTCTGCCCTTCGGTGACTGACGACCGGCCGTCAGGCGGCCAGGGCGATCTCGACGACCTCGGCCAGCGCCGGATCTTCCCCCAGTTCGCCGAGCTCGACCCTCGCCCGCTCTGCCAGGGGCGCCGGCAGCTGGCAGTCCCCGCTGCGGCGCAGCAGCTCCACGCGCAGCAGCCACTCATCCGGGTAGAGGTCCAGGCCCGCCTCGATGGCGGCGGCGGCGGCCGGGTCGACAGCTCCTGGCGGCAGTCCGTCGATCTCGCGGTAGAGACCCATCAGGGCCTCGTCCACGGCCGGCCGCTCGGTGTGCGTGGCCGGCAGCGGCTTGTAGAGGCGGTAGCGGTCCCGGTCGGCGGTACCGCCGAAGACCGAGGTGACCGCCGCGCCGACGGCGAGATCGAAGGTGCCCCGGGCCGGGTCGAAGAGCACGCGGCCGTCCAGGGCTGTCACCGTGCATGCCTCGAAGCTCAGCAGCAGGTTGCGGTGCTCCTGGCGGACGATGCCCCGGAGCCGGCCGCGCACGGTGATGCCCGAGAGGTATTCCAGCGTGACCACCTCCCCCTCGACGATGGCGTGGGCCTTGAGTTCATCCACCGTGTAATCGGACAGGCAGCGGCTGAAGTCCTTGAGCATGCCCACCGGCGAGCCGAAGCCAGCGGGGTGGCTGTCGGTGCCGTGGCCGTAGAGCTCACGGCCGCGGAACGCCAGCTGCGTGGGGCCATCGGTACGGTAGTAGATGGCGTTGCCCACAGCGTCGGTCAGCGCCTCCACGAACTGGCCGCTGACCTGCACGCCCGAGTCGAGCTCCGCCGTGCAGACGGACTCGGCGGCGATGGCCTTGCGCAGGGACTCGGCGCCGCCGCGGCGGAAGGCCATGCTTGCCGCGAACTCCTCGAGCACCTGGCTCAGGTGCTTGCAGCTGCGGGTGACGAAGAGCTGCGGCTGCTCGGCGGTGATGTCATAGGGATAGGCAACGGCGTCCACGGTCAGCGGCAGCTTCTTCACCCGCTCATCATCGAGGCAGTGCCTGCTCTCCCCGAGCGAGGACAGGAGGCCGGCACCGAAAATGCGGTAGTCGTCGAGCTCGCCGACGAGGCCGTATTCCACGGTCCACCAGTGCAGGCGGGCGAGGAGGGCGGCTTCCGACGGCGGCACGTCGGCGGCCGCCAGCCGCTCGAGCTCCGCCGTGGCCCCGTCGATCTCGGCGGCGGTGCTTTCCGGGGATTCCTTGAGGATGGACAGGCGGCGAATGGCCTCGTAGAGATCGAAGTCGTGCTTCGTGGAAATCGCCCGCATGCCCACCTCGCCGAAGCGCTGCAGGAACTCCGCGTAATCCACGTCGACGATGAAAGGGGCGTGCCCGGCGGACTCGTGCACGATATCCGGCGCCGGCGTGTACAGCGTATGCTCGACGCTGCGCATGTCGAGGGCGATCACCAGCACCTTCAGCGCCTGGAATTCCATGAAGATCGCCGGCGGGATGAAACCATCGACAACGACGGCGCGCCAGCCGAGGCGGGCGAGGCAGGCGTTCATCTCGTCGATGGACGGGATGTGGTCCGGGGCGATGCCCGTGCGCTCGAGGCCCTCGAGGTAGACCGGGTGGGCGCTGTCCGCCAGCTGCCGGGTAAGCCGTCGGAGCAGGAAGCGCCACACGGCCTGGTCCCGGGGCGTGTACTGCTGCGCATAATCCTGCCGCTGCACGAAGGGCCGCAGGTGCGACGGCAGGCTGGCAATGATGGCTTCCTGGCTGGTGGCTGCGTCGGTCGTCATGCTGTGCCCCTCCCGGTCCGCTGTGTTGGCCTGCGGCCTCAGATCACCCCGCGCCGCTCCTGGTCCAGCTCGATGGACTCGAACAGGGCCTGGAAGTTGCCTTCGCCGAAGCCGTCGTTGCCCTTGCGCTGGATGAACTCGAAGAAGATCGGCCCGATCACGTTCGCCGAGAAGATCTGCAGCAGGAAACCGCCGCCCTGGTCCTCGCCGCCGTCAATGAGAATGCGGCGTTCGCGCAGCGCGGTGACGTCCTCGCCGTGCCCCGGCAGGCGCTCGTCGATGAGCTCGTAGTAGGTCTCCGGCGTGTCCTGCAGCGTCAGTCCCCGGGCCCGGAGCTGGTCGACGGTGCGGTAGATATCGTCGGTGCCGAGGGCGATGTGCTGAATGCCCTCGCCGTTGTACTCCGAGAGGTACTCGGCGATCTGCGACTTGTCGTCGGAGGACTCGTTGATGGGGATGCGGATCTTGCCGCAGGGGCTGGTCAGCGCACGGCTCTTGAGGCCCGTCTTCTTCCCTTCGATATCGAAGAAGCGGATCTCGCGGAAGTTGAACAGCTTCTCGTAGAAGCCTGCCCAGGTGTCCATGTTGCCGCGGTGCACGTTGTGCGTGAGGTGGTCGATGTAGGTGAGCCCGGTGCCGCTCTGCTCCGTGGTTTCGGCCTGGGGCAGGGGTGCGAAGTCGACGTCGTAGATGGTCTGGTCGCCATAGCGGTCGACGAGGTAGAGGCGGCTGCCGCCGATGCCCTCGATGGCCGGGATGTTGAGTTCCATGGGGCCCACCGGCTCGTTGATGATGGTGGCCCCCATGTCCCGGGCGCGGGCGAGCGCGACGCGCGCGTCCTTCACGCGGAAGGCCATGGCGCAGGCGCAGGGACCGTGCTCCGCCGCGAAGCGCCGGGCGAAGCTGTCCGGCTCGGCGTTGATGATGAAGTTGATATCGCCCTGGCGGTGCAGGGTGACGTCCTTCGTGCGGTGGTGGGCGACCGCCGGGAAGCCCATGCGCGTGAACAGGTCCCGCAGCAGTTCCGGGTCCGGTGCCGCGTACTCGACGAACTCGAAGCCGTCGGTGCCCATGGGGTTATCGATGGTGTTATCGATGGCGTTACCGATGCTGTCGGTCATGGTCGCTCTCCCGCGATTGATTATCAATCGGTCCATGCTAGGCGCTTACCCGTGGAAAGTGCGCCCGAAATCACGGGCCAGCGGGAGCAGATTTGGGAGAAAATTCCAGGAGCCGGGCTCTGGCGGGCGGCGATCCCGCTCTGCCGTCAGATATCGACAGCCGTAGTCCGCTTGACGGTGCGCAGGGTGAAGCTGGAAGAAGCGGCATCCACCCAGGGGCTGTTCAGTAGTGTCTGGGTCAGGAAGCGCTCGTAGTCCTTCACGTCCCGCACCATTACCAGCAGCGTGTAGTCGTGGTTGCCGGAGACGGCATAGCAGCCGACGACTTCGGGCGCGGCCTGCACCAGCGCCTCGAATTCCACGCGGGACTCGTCGTTGTGGTGGGCGAGCTTGACGTTGCAGATGACGCTCACCGTGAGCCCGACCTTCTCGGCATCGACCAGCGCCACGCGGCCGGTGATCACACCGCTCGCCTCGAGGGCCTGGATGCGCCGCCAGATCGACGAACTGGAGCTGCCCACGCGTTCGGCGATGGCCTGGTGCGTGAGCTGGCTGTCGCCCTGGAGCAGCTTGAGAATGGCGCGGTCGATGCGGTCCAGCTTCATGGCGGGTCCTCGGCTTCCAGCGCGTCCAGGCGTGCCTCCAGGAGCGTGAGACTGCGCTTCAGCGCCTGTTCCTCCGCCGGGGGCAGGCCGTCGAGAAGCCTCGCTTCCCAGGCCAGGGCGCGCGGGGCGATGGCGGCCACCAAGTCCTCGCCGGCACGGGTGAGGGAGAGGTCGGCGGTGCGCAGGTCCTCCGCGTTGCGGCGCCGGCGCAGGAGCCCGCGCTCCGCCAGGCGGCTGACGGCGCGGGACACGCGGACCTTGTCGAGGTTGGTCCAGCGCGCGACCTGTCGCGCCTGCCCGGCGCCGTGCTCGGCCAGCGTGGCCAGGACGCGCCACTCCGCGACCGCGAGGTCGAAGTCGCGGCTGTAGCTTTGCGCGAGCCCCCGGGACACCCGCTCGGCGAGGTCGTTGAGCCGGTAGGGCAGGAACTGTCTGAGCTGCAGGGCGTTGGCCACGGTGTGTCCTCCTCAGCGCAGTATACGAAGCCGCCAGGCCGTTGCATATGAAACGATAAAAGTTGCAAATGAAACTATATGGCCTAGACTCGAAGTTCCGGGACGAGAAGCGAGGAGGTGTGCCATGAGCAGCCACTGGATACCGGTGCCCATCCGCGAGGGGGTGCATTCCCGGCAGGCGCATTGCGATCTGCCCGAGGGCACCTACGAGCGCGAGCTGGGCCGCGAGGGCTTCTTCGGTCCCGCCAGCCACATGCACCACCGCCACCCGCCCACGGGCTGGGTGGACTGGGAAGGCCCGCTGCGCCCCTATGCCTTCGACCTCAACCGTCTCGATGCCTCCGCGCCCTCGCCTTTCGCCGTGCCGCCCTTCCTCGGCAACGCGGATGTCAGCCTGCGCTTCTGGCGTCTTGCCCGGACCATGACGCACCTCGTGCGCAACAGCGACGGTGACGACCTGCTCTTCGTGCACCGCGGTGCCGGGGCCCTGTTCTGCGATTACGGCCACCTGCCGCTGCGCGATGGCGATTATGTGCTGATTCCCAGGGGCACCCAGTGGCGGCTGGCGGTGGAGAGCCCGCTGGAGCTGCTGGTCATCGAGAACCGGGACGGCGCCTACCGGTTGCCGGACCGGGGCATGGTCGGTCCGCATGCGGTGTTCGACCCTGCGGTGCTGGAGCACCCGCATATCGACGAGGTCTTCCTGGCGCAGCAGGACGAGGAACCCTGGCTCGTGCACATCAAGCGGCACGAGCAGCTGAGCCGGGTGACCTTCCCCTTCAATCCGCTGGATGCCGTCGGCTGGCACGGCACCAACACGGTGTGGCGCCTGAACTGGCGCGCTATCCGCCCGCTCATGAGCCACCGCTACCACCTGCCACCCTCGGCGCATACGACCTTCGTGGGCGGGGGCTTCGTGGTCTGCACGTTCTGCCCGCGGCCCATCGAGTCGGACCCGGGGGCGCTGAAGGTGCCCTTCTACCACAACAACGACGATTACGATGAGGTACTGTTCTACCACCGCGGCAATTTCTTCAGCCGCGACAACATCGAGGAGGGCATGGTGACCTTCCACCCCTGCGGCTTTGCCCACGGGCCGCACCCGAAGGCCCTGGCGAAGTCCCTCGCCGACCCCGCGACGGCCACCGACGAGGTGGCTGTCATGATCGACACGCGCCGGGCGCTTAGCGCCCTGGAGCCTGCGCTGGCCGTGGAAAACCCCGACTACGTGCATTCCTGGCGCGGCGGCGATGCGCCGCCGCCCGCTGACGATGGAGTTACCCCATGAAAGTCGCCTCCCTCAAACACGGCCGCGACGGCCAGCTGGTCCTCGTCTCGCGGGATCTCAGCCGCTACTGCGATGCGGGCGACATCGCCCCGACCCTGCAGGCAGCCCTGGACGACTGGGCGCGCCTCGAGCCGGCGCTGGCCGACCGCGCCGCGGCGCTGGAAGCCGGACTGGTCGCCAGCCGCGACTTCGACCCGGCGGCCTGCGACGCGCCGTTGCCGCGCGCCTACCACTGGGCCGACGGCAGCGCCTACGTGACCCACGTGGAGCTGGTCCGCAAGGCCCGGGGTGCGGAGCTGCCGCAGTCCTTCTGGGAGGACCCGCTGGTCTACATGGGGGCCTCGGACGCCTTCATCGGCCCGCGGGACCCCGTCCCCGTGGAGGACGAGGCCTGGGGCATCGACTTCGAGGCCGAGGTGGTGGTCGTGACCGACGACGTGCCGGCGGGCGTCACCCCGGAGCAGGCCGTGGGCCATATCAAGCTCATCGGCCTCGTCAACGATGTCTCCCTGCGCAACCTGATACCCGGCGAGCTCGCCAAGCAGTTCGGGTTCTACCAGTCCAAGCCCTGGACGAGCTTCACGCCGGTGCTGGCGACGCCGGAAGAGCTGGGCAGTGCCTGGGACGGGCGCAGGCTGCACCTGCCGCTGCGCGCCGTGCTCAACGGCCGGCAGGTGGGTGCGCCGAATGCCGGCGTCGACATGACCTTCGATTTCCCGACGCTGATCGCGCACTGCGCGAAGAGCCGCTCCCTGGTCGCGGGCACCGTGATCGGCTCCGGCACCGTGTCCAACGTCGGCAGCAAGGACGGTTCCTGCTGCCTGGCCGAGGTGCGCTGCCTGGAGACCATCGCCGACGGCGAGCCGAAAACGCCGTTCATGCAGTTCGGCGACCGCATCGAGATCTTCATGCTGGATGGCGACGGCAATACGGTCTTCGGCAGCATCGACCAGCGCGTCGAGCGCTACCTGCCGCCGCGCTAGGAGCCGATGGTGAAGCTCTACGGCTACTTCCGCTCCTCGTCTTCCTACCGGCTGCGCATCGCGCTGAACCTGAAGGGGCTCGCCTATGACACCGTGCCGGTGAATCTCGTCGCCGGGGAGCAACGCGGCGAGGACTATCGTGCGATCAATCCGCAGGGCCTGGTGCCCCTGCTGGACACCGGCAGTGAGCGGCTCGTGCAATCCACGGCGATCCTGGAGTGGCTGGAGGAGCAATACCCGCAGCCGCCCCTGTATCCCGCCGATGCCCTGGCCCGCGCCAGGGTTCGCGGCCTCTGCCAGCACATCGCCTGCGAGATCCAGCCGCTGAACAACCTCGGGGTGCTTCGCTACCTGCGGAATACCCTGGGCGAGGACGAGGACGCGGTGAACCGCTGGTACGCGCACTGGGTCACGCGCGGCTTCGAGAGCCTGGAGGCCGAGGCGCCCGCTGACGGCTTCTTCGGCGCCGACACGCCCGCCATGGTCGAGGTCTTCCTGGTGCCGCAGCTCTACAACGCCCGGCGCTTCGCGGTGGACCTGGCGCCGTTCCCGCGCCTCGTCGCCATCGATGAGCGCTGCCGGGGCCACGATGCCTTCGGCCGGGCCCACCCGGACCGGCAGCCGGACGCCCCCCGGGACGAGGGATAGGCGGGGCAGCGGTCGCGGCCGCGGGCATCAACATCTCGAATACCGTCTGGTTTCCGATGCTGCATGCCTACATGGAGCCCGATCGGATCGGTCGCTTCTTCGCCTTCCTGCGGTCGGGCTGGCATCTGACGTTGATCGTCTTCTACCTCGGCGCCGCGCGCTGGCTCGAGCACGCGCCCGGTGCGTTCGGGCCACTCTTCGGGATCGTCTTCGCGCTCGGACTCCTGCGCATCGCCCTGATCGCGCGCATGCCCGAGCGCAACGAGATGAGCGCGGAGCGCATCCGCCTTCGCGAGGCCTTCAAGTCGATCCTCGGCAGCCCCCTCTTCCGCCGCTACATGCTGGGCGTGACGGCGGGCCACGCACTGCGAGCCGCCGTGTTGCCCTTCGTGCTGGTCCTGCTCCAGCGGGAGATCGGCTTCAGTCAATCGGAGATCCTGCTCACCACGATCGCGACCTTCGCGGGAGGCCTCGTCTCGCTCTATGGCTGGGGCCGGCTCATCGATCGTCGGGGTCCCGCACCGGTCTTCCGGGCCGCCTCGATCGGCATGGCGGTCCTGACCCTCGGTCTGCTCGCCGTGCGTGAGGGGAGCGACGCGACGCTGCTCGTCGTCATCCTCTTCTTCTTCGTCTACGCGATCCTCTCGGTGGGGTTCGGCATCGCGGACACCCACGTGCTCTTTCGGCTGACTCCCCCCGAGGCGCCGGCGCGCACCCTGGTGATCGCCGCCGTCGCCGTGGGCCTGATCGCTTCGATCGCGCCGCTCGGGGCGGGCATCGGCCTCGAGCGCGCGCTGGCCGGGACGTCGGATCGCCTGCTGGTCTACCATCGCTTCTTCGTGCTGGCTGCGCTGCTGCAGGCGGTGAGCTGGTGGCCCCTCCGCGTCTTCCGCGCCGACGTGGTCGACGGGCCTCTCCTGGATTCCGACGTGCGGAGACCGAATCGAGCGATCGATCGATGACCTGGACACCCCTCCCCAGCGACCTGGCGGGCGAGCTCGAAGGCGACTCGACCCTGCTCCTGCTTCGCTTCAGCGGAGACCTCACCACGAAGGCCTCCGCCACACGGCGGCGCATGACCTCCCGCCTGCTCGAGAACCTGCGCGCGTCGGTGAAGACGAGCGGCCGGGGCGCGAAGGTGATCCGCCATCGCAACCGGATCTTCGTCGAGCTCGCCGCGGACCCGACCGGCGAGGGCCCGGGTGACGCGGAGATGGCGCGACGTCTGGCGCGCGTCTTCGGCATCCAGTCCGTCTCGGTCGCCCATGCCCGCTCCTGGTCGAGCCTCGAGGACGTGGTCGAGGCGGGTCGGCGCTTCGGTGCCGAGGCCGTGCGGGATCGACGCTTCGCCGTCCGCGCGCGGCGGGTCGGCGAGAAGTCCGCCGTCCCGCTCCGATCGGTCGAGATCGAGCGGGCGCTGGGCGAGGCGCTGCGACCGCTCGCCTCGCGCGTCGACCTCTCGAGCCCCGAGGTCACGATCTCGGTCGAGCTCGACGGAGAGCGCGCCTACTACTTCGTCGCCAGCGAGAAGGGCGCCGCGGGGCTGCCGCTCGGCAGCGGAGGGCGGGCGGTGAGCCTCCTCTCGGGCGGCTTCGACTCACCGGTCGCGTCGTGGCGGCTGCTCCGCCGCGGCGTGGCGCTGGACTACGTCTTCTGCAATCTGGGCGGCCAGCCCCATCAGATGGAGACGCTCCGGATCGCCAAGCGCCTGGCGGATCGGTGGCAATGCGGCACGCGACCGCGCTTCCACGCCGTCGACTTCGACTCCGTGAGTCGCGAGATCCAGGAGACCGTCCGCACGCGCTATTGGCAGATCGTCTTGAAACGGATGATGCTGCGTGCGGCCGAGGCGGTCGCCGCGGAGATCCGCGGCTCGGCGATCGTGACCGGCGAGTCGATCGGGCAGGTCTCCTCCCAGACCCTCCAGAACCTCGCCGTGATCTCCGAAGGCGCGACCCTTCCGATCCTCCGGCCGCTCATCGGCAGCCACAAGGAGGAGATCATCGCCGAGTCGAAGATCGTGGGGACCCACGACCTGTCGGCTCGCGTGGGAGAGTATTGTGCGATCGTCCCGAGCCATCCCGCGACGCATGCCCGTCTCGAGGACGTGCTCGAAGAGGAGGCGCGGATGGACGGCAGCGTCCTCGAGCGCGCGTTGGCCGAGCGCACCGCTCTTCTCCTGGGCGACCTCGATCTCGACTCGTGGCAGGACGAGGACCTCGTCGCGCACGGGCTCGAGCCGGGGGAGATCCTGATCGACCTGCGTTCGAAGGACGCCTATGCGAGCTGGCATCATCCGGACGCGCTCTTCCTCGACTTCCCGACCGCGCTGCGCGCCTACGACTCCTTCGACCCCGAGCAGCGTTATGTGCTCTACTGCGAGCATGGCCTGAAGAGTGCCCATCTGGCGGACCTGATGCGTCGGGCCGGCCTCTCGGCACGCCATGCGAGCGGGGGGCTCCGCGAGGTTCGGCGGTGGGTCGGCGGCGATTGACGGACTGCGGGCGCGCGAACGACTCGCGCCTCGACCCCGCCCGAGCCCTCTCCGCCGCGCCCGTCGGCGCCCGTCCGCGCCCGACCCGATCCGGACTCATTCCCTGGCGTCGCCCAGGGGCGAGTCCGCCCGCGCGCAGGCCCGACAGACGCAGCGCCGTCCCCGATCCGCCTCCGCGAGCCGATCGAGCAGGGCGGGCGCAAACGTCTCTTCCACGCACCAGCAGGCCGTTCC
>NZ_JBTOLW010000012.1:0-94900 GCF_054552115.1 Pseudohaliea sp.
CACTGAGAGCCATGCTCTCCCTGATGCTCAAGCACCATGCGAACAGCTCGCTCCCGGAACTCCGGTGGATACTTCGGTCGTTTGTTCATCGCTCCATCCTCTCAAGGTCTGGAGCCTCCGACAAACCCGGAGCGATTCAGAGCGCTTCATCCAAACGGCATTGCGCGAGTGGGCCTACGCGCGCTCCTATGAGTCATCTGAGCAGCGAGGACAGCACCTGTTGCCCTGGCTGCATCAGTACAACTGGCACAGGCCTCATGCTAGCCTCGCTTACCAACCGCCAATTAGCCGGAGTGATCTTTCCGTGAACAACCTGCTGAGTTCACACACCTAGCGCCAGCGCAGGCTCAAGCGAGAAGCGTGCGGGATGTTCCAGCCATGCCGGGTGGTACTGGAAGGCAACCGCCTCACGCCCCCTGCCCGGCTGCCGATAGAGCGTGCCCACGCGCCAGCACTCACCCTGCAGGTCACAGTGGACCTCTACCTCATCCGCCATCGCTGGTCCTGACTCGCCTCGGCAGCGCTTCCGCGGCGAGACGCAGGCCAAGTTCATCGGCACCGGGGTCTGCCGTCATGGCGAGCCCGTCGAGCAGACCGAGGGCATGCAGTACCGACGCATAGATGCCGATGCTGACCATGGGGTCGCCGGCCTCAATGCGCTGCAGGGTCTTGCGCGAGGTAAAGGCGCGCTCAGCCAGCAACTCCATCGACAGCCGCCGCCGCTTGCGCGCTTCGCGGATGTCCGCGCCCAGCTTGCGCAGGGCCCGGCGCGCCGCGCTGGGTGGGGTGGCGGGCGTGGGCATAATGTGACCTTCCTTACACTTTAACGCCGATTATGAGTCAGGAAGGTTACATTTTCCAGGGCACCCAACGAATTTAATGGCGACGCGACGCGCGGTCTTCAGCTACGGCGCCGGACGCTCACCCGTTCTCGCTGAGCGCCTCGCCGAGGGCACCGACCAGGCGCTCGATCTCTTCCGGCTCGATCACGAAGGGCAGCCCCAGCTGGATGGTGTCGCCGCCGTAGCGGACATAGAAGCCCTTCTCCCACATGCGCATGGCGATCTCGAAGGGGCGGCGGGTCGGGTCGCCGTCCTTCGGCGCGAGGGTGAGCGCTGCCGCGAACCCGTAGTTGCGGATGTCCTCCACCGCGGGCTTGCCCTTGAGGCCGTGGATCGCGTCCTCGAGCACCGGGGCCAGCGATGCGACCCGCGCCGGCAGCGCTTCCTTCACCAGCAGGTCCAGGGCCGCGAGGCCGGCGGCGCAGGCCACGGGGTGTGCCGAGTAGGTGTAGCCGTGGGCAAACTCGAGGGCGTGGTCCGGGAGGTCCTGGGCCATGAAGGTGTCGTAGATGGGCTTGCTGGCAATGACGGCGCCCATGGGCACCGCGCCGTTGGTCAGCTGCTTGGCCACGTTCATGATGTCCGGCACCACGCCATAGGCTTCCGCGCCGGTCATGGCGCCGCAGCGGCCGAAGCCCGTGATCACCTCGTCGAAGATGAGCAGGATGTCATGGGCAGTGCACAGCTCCCGCAGGCGCTGGAGGTAACCCGCGGGCGGCGGGATCACCCCGGCGGAGCCGGCCATGGGCTCGACGATCACCGCCGCGATGTTGCTGGCGTCGTGCAGGGCGACAAGCTCCGCGAGCTCATCGGCGAGGTGAGCGCCGTGTTCCGGCATGCCCCGGGAGAAGCGGTTCTCCGGCAGCAGCGTGTGGCGCAGGTGGTCCGCCTCGATCGCCTGGCCGAACATCTTGCGGTTGGCGCCGATACCGCCCACGGAGATGCCGCCGAAGTTCACGCCGTGATAGCCCTTGCTGCGGCCGATGAGCCGGGTCTTTTCCGGGCGGCCCTTCGCCCGCCAGTAGGCGCGCGCCATCTTCAGGGAAGTATCCGCCGACTCGGAGCCCGAGTTGGTGAAGAACACATAGTCCAGCCCCGCCGGCGTCAGCCCCTTGAGCACGTTCGCGAGCTCGAAGGACAGCGGCTGGCCGAACTGGAAGGCGGGCGAGTAGTCGAGGGTCTTCAGCTGCCGGTGCACGGCCTCGGCGATCTCGACCCGGTTGTGGCCCAGGCCGCAGGTCCACAGCCCCGAGAGCCCGTCCATGACACGCCGGCCGCTGTCGTCGATGTAGTAGATGCCCTCGGCGCCGACGATCATGCGCGGGTCGTTCTTGAACTGGCGGTTGCCCGTGTAGGGCATCCAGTGCGCCTCGAGTTCAGCCCGGGTCAGGGCCGGGCGCGTATTCGGTACCGAGGTCATGGGCGGGCCTCCCGCGGAAGTGACGGCATGTGGCTCAAGCCTAGCGCATGGCCGCGCCCGCGGGCACTACTACTCCGGGGGGAGGCAGGGGAGCCTCAGCGATCGATCGTGGTCTGCACCAGGTCGAGATCGGCGATGGAATCGACATCGATGGCCGCATTGGCGTAGGGCAGCACGACAGCGCGGATGCGCAGGCCCAGGCGCTTGCCGAGCTTGGCGAGCGCCTCCTCGAGGGGCAGAAGCCCCAGCCGGTAGCGTATGACCGCCCACCAGCCGAGCATGCCGATGACCCGCAGGGGCTTCTTGCGCTGCTGCTCGATCTTGCGCCAGAAGGCGGCGATCTGCCGCCCCTCCGGGGTGAGGAAGGCGAACAGGTTGCAGCCGCAGAACTCACCGTCGCTGAAGCGCAGCACCGTCTTGCGGATACCCGGGTGCCCCTCGAGGACGACGGCGTGCGGCGCGAGGCCGACGGTCACGTCGACGTCGTCGGCCAGGCTCTGCCGGGCGAAGGCATCGACGATCTCGGCGGTGAGCAGCGGATGGTCCGCCGTGGTCAGGAGCACCGGTTCCTCGGGAGGAATGGCCTGCATCACCTCGTAGGCGCTCGTGCTCGGCGATACCCGGGGTGCCTGCCACTCCACGGCGGCGCCCTCCAGGTAGCTCACCAGCGCCGGTGCCCGGTCCACCGCCTCGCGCTCCGGGCCGGCGAGAACCACCCGGCGGATGGCACGGGCCTCGCCGAGGGCGCGCAGCACGCGCAGCACCATCGGTTCGCCGCCGAGATCGAGCAGCGCCTTGGCGCCGGCGCCGGAGCGTTCCACCAGCGCGTCGCTCTTGCTGCGGTCGCCGGCGAGGACGACGGCGGTCATGGGGTCTTGGCCGGGGTCGAAGGGCATGGGGCTCAGAGGTCCTTTTCGTAGACGCGGTAGCGCTTGTACGCCTCACCGCCGATCGTTTCGATGATGTTGCGCATGCCGGCATTGTCCTCGAGGATCCAGCCCATCTCCACCTCCGTCACGCCGCGGCCATGCAGCGCCCGGCGCACCGCGTCGATGATCATGAAGGCCACCGTGGGCCCGAGCCGGGAGTGCTGGTAGGCCCGGGTCACCCCCATGAGGGGGATGCGCGCCGAGGCGACGCCGCTGACCTTGAGGCGCCAGAGAAACCTGAGCCAGCCGAAGGGCAGCAGGCGGCCGTCGAGATCCCTCGCCGCCTCGTTCAGGTTGGGCAGGGCGACGATGAAGGCGATGGGCTCACCGTCGACCTCCGCGAACTGGATGTAGTCTTCCGGCAGCAGTTTCGCCAGCGTGCTCACGGTGTCGGCCCAGCCGGCGGGGTCCAGCGGTGCGAAGCCCCAGTTGTTGGCCCAGGCATCGTCGAAGATGCGGCGCATGGTCTCGGCCTCCCGGGCCAGCTCGCGGCGGCGCAGGCTGCGGATGCGGACCCGGCGGGACGCGCGCTCGGCGAGCCGGGTCATGACCTTCGGGGCCTCGAAGTCCGGGCGCGTGCGGTAGGCGAGGAGGTCCTTGACCCCGGCGAGGCCGGCCGCGCGGAGCGCCTCGTCGTACCAGGGTTTGCCGTGGCCCATGAGCACCACCGGGGGCGCGTCGAAGCCTTCCACCAGCAGCCCGACTTCTTCGTTGATGTGCAGATTCAGGGGCCCGCGCACCCGCGTCTTGCCCGCGGCGCGCAGCCAGTCCGAGGCCGCCGCCAGCAGCGGGCCGACCGCATCCGGACGGTCCGCCTCGAGCATGCCGAAGTAGCCGAGGGCCGGGTCGCGCTCCAGGCTGTCGACCTGCGCCGTGATGCGGCCCACGGCACGGTCACCGTCGAGCGCAAGCCATCCCTGCCAGCGGGCGTGCGCGGCGTAGGGGCTCTTCGGCGAGAAGCGCTGGCGCTGCTCGAAGGCAAGCGGGGCGATGAAACAGGGGTCGTCCGCGTAGAGCTGCCGCGGCAGGTCGATAAAGCGGCGGAGGTCGCGCGAACCCGCCAGGGGCACCACCGCCAGGGACCGCTCACCTGCCTGTACCTCCTCGCTCACGCGCCTCTCCCCTCTACCCTCTGCCCCCTGTTCTGCCCCCTGCCGGCGGCCCCTGTCTCTGACCGGGCCGGCGAGTATACCCGCCGGCGCCGCGAATTGCCGCCGTCGCCGGAACTTTCCCGGCCCCCACGTTGTCAGAGGCCGTTATCGCGTTACCGCCGGCGCTGCCGGCGGTCCGAGAGGGGGCTTCCAGGCCGTCGGAGAAGTTCATGTAGAGCTTCCCCGTATGCAGATAGGTTATTGACGGGCTTGGTATTATTTCCTGTTTCCGCGCCTTTGCGGAATGCTACCATGCGCTCCCGTAGCGACGTGTTGTGACGCTGTATTCCCGCGGGAAGACAGCGGCAGCGGGATATTGCGGCAGCACGTCCCGCAGGTGGCCGAGCCACGGCACCGCGAGAGGGAGCCAGGACCGAAGGGAGACGGATCGTTGCACATTTCAGCCACACCCACCGACCATTCGCTGCCGTTCCGGCCGGCCGACTTCGCGACGCTCACGGAGGCCCTGGATTACGCCGCGCAGGGGGACACGGGCTGCAACTTCTACAACGGCCGCGGCCGCATCTACGATCGCCTCACCTACCGTGAACTGCGTGAGCAGGCGCGGGATCTCGCCCGGCAGCTGCTGGGCCTCGGCCTGTCCCGGGGCGACCGCGTCGCCCTCGTCGCCGAGACCGATCCCCACTTCGTCCGTTTCTTCTATGCCTGCCAGTACGCCGGGCTTATCCCGGTGGCGCTGCCCGCCTCCGTGAAGATCGGCGCCCACGACGCGTATGTCGCCCAGCTGCACCGCCTCCTCGAGGCCAGCGACGCCCACGTCGCCGTCGCCTCCGAGGGCTACCTCGGCTTCCTCGAGGAAGCGAGCGAGGGCCTGTCGGTACGCAGGGTGGCGACGCCGGAGACCTTCTACAGCCTGGACGTACCGGCCATCGAGCTGCCGCAGGTCGAGGCCGGTGACATCGCCTACCTGCAGTACACGTCCGGCAGCACCCGCTTCCCCCGCGGCGTGATCATCCGCCACGAGACCGCGATGGCGAACCTGCACGGTATCGTCGCGCACGGGCTGCACATCGGCGGCAGCGACCGCCTCATGTCCTGGCTGCCCTTCTACCACGACATGGGCCTCGTGGGCTTCGTACTGACACCGGTGGCGGCCCAGATCTCCGTCGACTACCTCGACACGCGCGAGTTCGCCATGCGCCCCCGCCAGTGGCTTAAGATGATGACGCAGTCGAAGGCCACCATCGCCTTCGCCCCCAGCTTCGGCTACGACCTGTGCGCGCGCCGCGTGCGCCCCGGCGACATCGCCGAGTACGACCTCAGCCACTGGCGCGTGGCCGGTATCGGCGCCGAGATGATCCGCCCGCAGACCCTCGAGCACTTCGCCGACATCCTCGAGCCAGCGGGCTTCGACCGCCGCGCCTTCGTCGCCTGCTACGGCATGGCCGAGTGCACCCTCGGCGTGAGCTTCTCGCCGCTCTCGCAGGGCTTCAGCACGCACTACGTCGACAGCGACCACCTCGCCGACCAGCACGAGGCCGTGCTCATGGACACGGGCGAGACCGAAGGCCGCGGCCGCCATTTCGTCAACTGCGGCGTCCCGCTGCCCAGCTTCGAGGTGGAAGTGCGCGACGAGGACGGTAACGCCCTCCCCGACTGGAAGAGCGGCGTCATCCACCTGCGCGGCCCCAGCGTCATGTCCGGCTACTTCAACCTGCCCGAGGAGACGGCCCATGCCCTCTGCGGTGACGGCTGGCTGAACACCGGCGATATCGGCTATCTCGCCGACGGCGTGCTTACCATCACCGGCCGCAAGAAAGACCTCATCATCATCCACGGCCGCAACATCTGGCCGCAGGACCTTGAGCACCTCGCCGAGACCCAGCCGGAAGTGCGCGTGGGTGACGCCCTCGCCTTCTCCGCCCCGGACCACGAGGGGGAGGAGATGTGCGTGCTGGTCGTACAGTGCCGGGAGCGCGACCCGAACAGGCGCCACGGTCTCGTGCGCCGGCTGACAGCCATCGTCCGCACGGAGCTTGGCCTCGACTGCTACGTCGAGCTGGTGCCCCCGCACTCGCTGCCCCGTACCTCCTCCGGCAAGCTGTCCCGGGCCAAGGCGCGCCTCGACTTCATTGCCGCCCACGACGAGGAGCGCCTGAACGCGGTCGCCGAGGAACTGCGCGTTCGGGTCGCCACGGCCTGAACGGCGAAGCGGGGCCCACGGCCGGGGCCCCTGTTGCTCTCACCGGCGCCACCGGTTTCATCGGCCGCAACCTCGCCCTGACCCTGCGCCACCGCGGACACCCGGTGCGCGCCCTCGCCCGGCGTCCCGGCAGTGCCGGCGAGCTGGCCGCGGCGGGCTGCGAGCTGGTCCGAGGCGACCTCTACGACCGCGGCGCCCTGCAGGCCCTGGTGCACGGCTGCCGCTACGTGGTCCATCTCGCCGGCGCCGTCCGCGGCGCCCGCTACGGTGATTTTCACCGGGTGAACGTCGAGGGCAGCCGCAACCTCTTCCTCGTTCTCGCCGGGCAGCCGGAGCCTCCCCGCCTGCTGTTCTTTTCCTCCCTCGCCGCCCGCGAGCCGCGCCTGTCCTGGTATGGCCGCTCCAAGAAGGAGGCGGAGGACGCGCTGCGCGAGACGGCCGTCGCCTCCCTGCCCTGGACCATCCTGCGGCCGCCGGCCGTCTACGGCCCGGGCGACCGGGAACTGCTGCCCCTGCTGCGCACGATGGCCCGGGGTATCGCGCCGCTGCCCGGCAGTGCCGCCGCGCGCGCCTCGCTGCTGCACGTCGACGATGCCGTGAGCGCCACCCTCGCCTGCCTGGGCGCGGACGCGGCGACCGGCGAGACCTTCCCGCTCCACGACGGCCGCGAGGGCGGCTACAGCTGGCGCGACATCGCCGAAGCCGTGGCGCGGCAGCGCGGCCGACGGGTGCGGCTGCTGCCGCTGCCGGGGCTGCTCCTTGACCTGGTTGCCAGCGGCAACCTGCTCGGCGCCCGCCTCCTGGGCCGTGCCCCGATGCTCACACCGTCGAAGCTGCGCGAGCTGCGCCACCCGGACTGGGTTGCCGACAACACGGCGATCACCGCGGCGACGGGCTGGCGCCCGGCCATCGGGCTGGCGGCCGGCCTCGCGACCCTGCCGGGGCTCGGCTGATGGCGGAGTTCATCATCGGCGCCCCGCTCAAGGGCCCGGCCCGGCGCTACCCCTGGCTGCGGCGGCTGCTCTGGCGCATCGACTTCGTCTTCGTCTGGCTGCTGCTGAAGGGATTCCGGCTGCTGCCGGTCGACCTCGCCTCCCGCCTCGGCGCCCGGGTCGGCGGCTGGGTCGGGCCGCGGCTGGCAGGCAAGCACCGGCTTGTGAAGGACAACCTCGCCATCGCCTTCCCGGCGCTCGACGCGGGAGCCCGCGAGCAGCTGGCCCGGGACTGCTGGCGCCAGGGCGGCCGTATCCTCGCCGAGTACCCGCACCTGGACCGCTTCGCGCGCGAGGCGCACCGGCTCGCCATCGACGTCACCGGCGCCAACCCGGCGGACCTGCAGCCCTGTATTATCGCCTGCGCGCACCTGTCGAGCTGGGAGGTGGTCGGCAGCGCCCTGACCCGCCTGGGGATCGCCAACGCCACGCTCTACTCGCCCCCCAGCAACCCCTACCTGGACCGGATGCTGCTGCGCTCCCGGGCCGTACTCAACTGCGAGCTGGTACCCCGGGACAACAGCGCCCGCGCGCTGCTCAAGGCGCTGCGCGGCGGGCGGAGCGTGGGGGTCGTCGTCGACCGGCGGGTGGATGATGGCGAGGACATCGATTTCTTCGGCCACGCGAAGGCAAGCTCGATGATGCCGGCCAAGCTCGCCCTGAAGCAGGGCTGCGCCCTCGTGCCGGCACGGGTCCGGCGGCTCGAGGACGCCCGCTACCAGGTCAGCTTCCACACCCCGATCACCCCCCGGGACCCGGCGGCCGATGAGCGGGAGCAGGCCAGGGACATGATGCAGCAGCTGCACGACCTCTTCGCCGAATGGATCCGAGAAGAGCCCGCGGACTGGCTGTGCACGAAGCGGCTCTGGCCCCGGGGGACCGCGCCGGAAGCGCCGTCGCTCAGCGGGTCAAAGGACGCTTCCTGAACGGCACGGCATGGGCAGGGCAGGCATCGCTTTACCATTAAAATAGTAAATAGTGGAAAAAAGGCTGCCTTATACTAATATTCTGGTATGGATGCCCTTTTACCCTCGCTCGGCCGACGTCTGCGCTCAGCCCGCCGGCGCCACTTCCCCGGCGATGACCTGCAAGCCTTTGCCGTGCGCATCGGCGTAAGCCGGGCGACATTGCAGAAAATGGAGAAGGGCGACCTCAGCGTCAGCATCGGCCGCTACTACGCGGCGGCCCGGGTGCTGGGACTCACCGCCACCTTCGACACCTTGCTGGCGGAAGCGCCCAGCCTGTTCGATGACCCGCCAGCGCCTTGACCTCTACCTGGCCACCCGGGCCCTCGGCATCTGCCAGGCGGCCGACGTGGTCCTGGCGGAAGAGGCCGGCGCGCTGCGCCGCGTGGGCTTCCGCTACCGACCCGACTACCTCGCCCACCCCGAGGCTTTCCCCCTGGACCCGCAGCACCTTCCCCTGCAGGCGGGCGAAACGGAATTCCGCTGTGACGGAGGTACACCCGGTTTCCTCGATGACTACCTGCCGGACCAGTGGGGCCGACGCGTGCTGGTGCGGCTGGCGGCAGCCCGCTATGGCCGCCGTTACAACGCCAACAGCGTCATCGACACGCTGGCACTCATGGGCCCGAGCCGGCTCGGCGCGCTGAGCCTGGTTCCGCCGGGAGAGCCGCCAGGCTACGGCCCGGGCCAGCGCCTTGAACGCCTCGCGGAGGCGGAACGGGCGGCGCAGCGGCTCGATGACCCTGCCGGCGACGGCCCGGTACCCGACGATGCCGGGCTCGCCGAGCTGCTCTACCTCGCGAACTCGGGCACCGGCGTGGGCGGCGCCCGCCCCAAGGCGTTGTTCCACGATGCCTCGGGCTACTACCTCGCCAAGTTCAACCGGCACCGCGGTGACGATTTCAACCACGCCCGCGTGGAACTTGCCTGCCTGGGCATGGCGCGGGCGGCCGGCCTGCCGGTGGCCGAAGGCCGCATCGTGGGCGGCATCAACGGTCGTGAGGCCCTGCTGCTCAAGCGCTTCGATATCGAAGAGGATGGCATGCGCCACCACCTGGTCACCGTCAATGCGCTGCTCAAGGACCCGGGCACCCAGCGCGACCGGGGGCAGCTGTTTCGCTACGACGATGTGCACGAGCTGCTGCAGCGGCATTCCGTCGCCATCGAGGACGACCTCGAGCAGCTGCTGGCGTTGATGCTGTTCAATCGCTGTATCCACAACACCGACGACCACGAGCGCAACATCAGCCTCATCCATCGCGGCGCGGGGTTCCGCCTGGCACCCGCCTACGACCTGGTGCCGAGCCTGGTCGCCGGCGCCTACCACGCGGCCGGCTATCGCTGGCAGACGAATCCCCCGCTGCCTTCGGAGCTTGGCCGGGGTGAGCGCGTTTTCGGCCTGTCCCGCGGTCGCGTCACCGCAATTGCGGAGCGGGTTGTCGAGGCGGTTGGCCGGTGGGCACACTTCGCAGCCGCCGCCGGCGTGAATGACGCCGACGCGGCGGCGGTGGCGCGGCACCTGCGAACCTGAGCGGCGACACCAGGCGGCGCAGGCGCGCAGCACCACCCGCGAGAGCGTGCAATACTGCCGAAGGTGCGGGGCCAAACCGGTCGTTTCCTGGCGCCAGGACGAGTAAAATACCGGCACGGCAATCACTTAGGCTGAAAGCGCGATCCCATGGGCAGCACCCGGCACGAATCCATCCGCCTGTTCGAGAACGACTTCCTCGAGCGGCTGTCGCACGTGCACCCGATCACCCCGCTGGTGTTCTGGGGGCCGATCGCCGCGTGGCTGCTGTGGCGCGGGCTCGGCAGCTACGACCTGTCGGCGGGCACCGTCGGCGCACTCGCGATCGCCGGTGTGTTCACCTGGTCCCTGACCGAGTACGTCCTGCACCGCTTCCTGTTCCACTTCCCCGCGAAGAGCCGCCTTGGCAAGTGGCTGGTGTTCCTGTTCCACGGCAACCATCACGACGACCCGAAGGACAAGACCCGCCTGGTGATGCCGCCGGCGGGCGCCATCCCGATCATGGCGGCGCTCTACCTGCTGTTCCGTGCCGTCCTGCCGGCCGCCTGGCTGGAGGTGTTCACGGCATTCTTCATCGCCGGCTACCTGGTCTACGACTATATCCACTACGCCACGCACCACTTCCCCATGCGCAACCCGGTGGCGAAGTACCTCAAGCACTACCACCTGAAGCACCACTTCTCCGGCCAGGGCGGGCGCTACGGCGTGAGCAGCCCGCTCTGGGACATCGTCTTCGGCACCCGGCCGGCGGAGAGCCCCCGCCCCGGGCGCTGAGGCGCGCCGTGGCCCGTTACTATTTCCTGCCCAAGGCCCTTGCCGAGCGCTTCCCCGCGCTCGGCCGCGCCGCCCAGGCCCTGGAGGCGGCGCTCCTGAAGGGCCTGTTCTGGTGCGTGCAGCGGCTGAAGCCGGAACAGGCCACCCGCGTCGCCGGCGCGCTGTTCGCCACCGTCGGCCCCTGGACCCAGAAAGCCCGCAAGGCGGACACCAACCTCGCCATCGCCTTCCCGGAGAAAGACGCCGCCTGGCGCAAGCGCACCGTGAAGGACGTCTTCCGCTCCCTCGGCATGGCCGCCGCGGAGCTCCTGAAGCTGGAGCAGCTCTGGCAGGAGCGGGACCGGCGCATCGCCTTTCACTGGTCCGACGCCGCCCGCGCGCAGATCGAGGCGGGCAGGCCCGCGGTGTTTGTCTGTGCCCACGTCGGTGCCTGGCAGCTGACCAACCTCATCGCCCGGGAGCGCGGCCTGCGCATCAGCACCGTCTATGCGCCGGAGTCGAACCCCGCGGTCCATGCGCTGGTGCAGGACCTGCGCCGGGCCTTCGGCGTGCGCCTCGTGCCCACGGACGATGGCGTGCGCCCGCTGCTCAAGGAGCTGAAGGACGGGCACAGCGTGGGCCTGGCCACGGACACGCGGCTGCAGACCGGGGAGCTGCTGCCCTTCTTCGGCCGCGACGCGCTGACCAACACCACCGCCGCGCGGCTGGCGCTGCGCAGCGGCGCGGCGCTCATCCCGATCCACTGCGAGCGGCTCGGCGGTGCGCGCTACCGGGTGGAGATACTTGACCCGCTGACGCCCACGGAGCCGGATGCCGGGGTCGACGACAAGGCCCTCGACCTGTCCCGGCAGATGAACGCACAGTTCGAGGCGTGGATCCGCGAAACGCCGGGCGAGTGGATCTGCCTGAAGCGGCGCTGGCCGAAGGCGCACCGACTGTGAGCAAACGCGCCGAGCGAGGCAGCCGTCTGTCAGCCGGCGTCATGGCTGTACTGGTAGTCGCGGCCCTGGCGCCGCACGCGGCCGCTCTTCCCGACGACAACCGCCAACCGATCACGATCCGCACGCAGGAGGCGATCCGCGACGAGACCAAGGGCACCACCGTCTACCGCGGCGACGTGGAGATCGTGCAGGGCTCGCTGGTCATCAACGCCGACGAGGTCACGCTTACCCAGGCCGACCGCCCTGCCCGCCGCGCCAGCGACAGCCGCGACCCGCTGGCCGGCAGCAACGTGATGCTCATCGAGGCCCGCGGCGCGCCGGCGCGCATGCGGCAGCTGCCGGAACCCGGCGGCGAGCCGGTCCACGCCCGGGCGCGGATCATCGAGTACTTCCAGCCCAGGGCCCTCATTCGCCTGCGTAACGTGGTGCGGCTGCGCCAGGGGCGGATGGCGATGGAGGCGGCACGGATGGACTATGCCATCGACCGGCAGGTGATCACCGCCTGGGCGAACCCGGCGACGGGGCAGCGGGTGCGGACGACGATTCCGCCAGAGCGGCTAGAGCAATAGCGTGAGCCAAACACGGCCCTGAGGAAACGCCACACACGGCTTCTATTCAGCCTGCGACCAGCAAACGAGCGAACCTACGCCGGAGTAACAGGCCGACCGACGCTCCGCCAACAGCCAGCCCCCTGCAAGGCTGTCATTCCGGGCCAGTTAGTCTTAGTGGCTTCTCCTGGGCACCGCGGTGTCAACTTGCTTTACACGGGCAGGTGCATAGACGTACCGGAACGGATAAATACCTATATTTTTCAGATAGTTAACCATCACCGGCACACATAATGCTTCAACGAGCCTGACGTGTAGCAACTCTTGAAAATCGTTAGTTGATGCAGCACCGGATCAACGGCATCGGAACATTGCGAAGGAGACATTCTATGTTTGCCAGCAAAAAAAACGTGGGCAGAGGTTTTGGAGTGGCGTTGCTGACCCTCGTCGCCAACGGTGCCTCAGCAAGTTTTTGGTTCCAGGGGTTTGAGAGCGACACATCAGGGTGGTTCGACGAAACCAGTGGCTGGGCTGGGACAGTCACCCGGGTTTCCTCCGGCAGCGGGTCTCTAGGTGTCGCCTCCTCTTCCGGCGGTTGGCACGCTGAGTTTACTCAATCCGCTACCGAAGCCGCCGGCGGCACCACAGGCCCTTTCTCTCGTTTCGATGGTTATCGCGACACCTGGCCGGGAAGTTACCGGGCCGCAATCGACATTTACCTTGACCCACAGTGGGTAGAAGGCTCAGGTTTCGACTACTCCGTCGCATCAAGCGGTAGCGACGGGAATCACCAGAGGGATTTCATCTTCCATGTAACCAAGGACACCTCGACGGGTGATCTGCTCGTAGGTGGCTCAAATAACTCTAACTTTGAACCAAAGGAAAACCTGGAAAGCGACCCGAACCACGTGCGCATTATCGACGCCGGTTGGTACACCTTTGAGCATTACTTCTACGACTCGGTTGGTACGCTCGCTGTAGATCTGATCCTTTCAGACGCTGGGGGCAGTGAAGTTTTCCGGGAGACACGCAACAACCCCTCTGATCTCATTCCGAGTGAGGTTGGCGGCAATCGGTATGCATGGTTCACCAACATAGACATTGACGGAGCCATAGCCGTGGATAATCACCGGCTTGAAAGTGTGCCGCTGCCTGCAACGCTCCTGCTGTTTTGTGTGGGGGTTTTCGCTCTGGGCGCTCGTACTGGCCATGTAAAGTCCGCCTGATCACGCCCATTTCAAAGTAAAAAACACTCCACAGAGCGACCCCTCGCGGGGTCGCACTGACTTCACCGATGCAAGGGGTGTCGACGTAATTAACAAACGAAAGGCCGGGATCGGTGCCGATGTCTCCAAAACCTGCGTCAGCAGGCAATGTTTAGTAGATAGCATGCCGATTGCTGCCTAACAATCGCCGTACCGACGCTGGACCTGCGAGCGCAGAGTGCCAGTGAGATCGGTGAGAGATACACACAGCCGAGAGAAAAGGAAGCAACATGAAGCCAGCCGAGCAACAGCACGACATGAGTAACGCCGTGGTTGAGACAGCGACTGCACGGGTTCCGGCCGCTCGACGCCCGGCCGCGCAACTGGTGGCGGCCTCAATACTTTGCGCCTCGCTGGCGCCCACCGCCAAGGCCGCGCTGATCGATCTCGGTACCGCCACCGGCGGCCTGATGACCGTTTACAACAACCTCGACACCAGCGGCGCCCAGGGTAGCCCCGACGACGTAGTGAGCGGCTATGACGAGAACCCGGACAACCAGGCCTACGTCAAGGCGCAATACAGCTATGACAACACCAATGGCATGGGCTTCCAGTTCGCCGACGATTCATTGTCGCCCGGGGGCGTTAGCTTCAATGACATCTTCTCGGGCCAGCCCTTCGGCACAAGCCAGTTCGGCCTGGACCTCTACAGCCCGTCACTCACCTACGACTCTACCGGGGGCGTAACGCTACCGACGATCGAGTTCCGCGACTACCTGGGCGGCGGCTCCGGCAGCTACAGCTCGACGTCCGCCTCGGACGGTAGCACCCAGGCCTGGGCAATCAACGACTACAAGTTCGGCTCGCCGATCGGGCCCGAAAACGAAAGCAATGTGAACCACAACAGCCTGTTCCGCGGCACCGCGTTCACCATTAACCTCAATGACTTCCGGATCGTCCAGGATGTCGGCCCGAATAAAGAACTCAGAGACCGGTTCTACGATATCGATGTGTCCGGGACGCTGGTGACGGATGGACTCATTCACTGGTTCGGGCCGGACCTCGGCACAACGCCCCTGGCCGCCTGGGGCCTCAGCGACACCTTCCTGTTCGAGGGCACACTCCGCTATGACGCGTTCTACGCCGCCCAGGACGCCGACCCCCGGGGCGTGCCGGCGGTGAAGGACGGCCTCGTCTACAACGGAAGCGTCCTTGAGAATGGCAGCGACCAGCAGGACTTCTACTTCGGCAGCCTCCAGCTGAGCGCCCAGACCCTGGAGGAGGTGCCGGCACCCGGCGGCATTGCGCTTTTCGTGGCCGGGCTGATCGGCCTGAGGCTTGGTTCGGGCCGGCGCAGGCAAAAGAAGCTCGCCTGACCGGACGACTGGATAGCCGCCTTGAGCAGCGGCCGCTCCGACGCCGGAGCGGCCGCCCTGATGGGTTCAATAGCTTGCGCTATGAAGCGCTGCCAGCGTACTGCGGCCGTTCAAAGGGGCGCAGGTGGCTGGACGAGCACCGAAACAGCGGCCCCGCTCACCCAGGTTGTCACTGATAGCAACGCCCTGCCTGGCAATTAGGGGACCGCTGAGAAAGCATCTTCCTAACTTCGGCCCACCATGGCAGCCTAATCTCCAAAGCCTGCAGGGAATGCGCCATGGATGCGAGCGTGATCCTGGTAATTCTTATCGGCGCCGCGGTGGTCGGCCTTGCAGTTTTTGTCATGGCAGCTTCGGCGCAGCAATTCCTGCGGGGACGGGTGAGCCGCCTGCCGCTTCCACGTTTTACCCGTACAAACCCACGCGGCCTTCGCCGCACTGGCTTCGACAGGCGACAGAAGCCGCAGAAAATTTCTTTTCCGGTAACCATCAACGGCCGCCTGATCCGCGAAGACCGCCGCCGCGGGGAGCGGCGGCGGCAGCAACGTTGACCTACGGAGACCGTTGACCTACCGAGAAGGAAAACCGAAAAGAAAAAACGACCGCCCTGAAATAGAAGCGGTCGCTCTCAGAGTGGCCCTGGCCCGGCTCAGCTACGGCGACGGCGCGCCAGTGCCAGCAGCCCGAGCCCAAGCAGCGCCAGCGTCCCGGGGGCCGGTACGGCGCGAATACCGACTGAGGTCGTGAAGACATTACTCTGGCCCTCACCGGTCAGCAGACCGATGCAGGTCGGCTCACCCGGCTCGATGGTGACTTCCGCTTCCGCACAGGCGTCCGTGCCGAGTTCACCGAGACCCTCGATCTTGACGGACGCGATGTAATCGTTGCCGCCCACAGAAATTAGCCGCTCGATGAGGCCGGTGGAGCGGTTGAAGGCTTCATCCTTGACGTTGACCACGAAAACGTCATCACAATTCGTGCTGCTGCCAGCGACACAGCTATTATTGTTGCTGGTCTCCTCGAAGTTGATGGACAGCGAAATCGTGTCCTCCAGCGCGCTGTCGGGCGGCGCCACGGGGGAGCCGGCCGCGAGCCGGGGGACAATAAAGATCTGGGTCACGAGGGAAGCCGTGTCCAAGGTGACGCCGTTACCTGGCAAGACGTTGTTCTGGTGGAACACATTGCCGGTCGTCACGAGCGGGCCACCGGTCTGAAGCTGCCCTACGAAATTCGTACCCGAGCCATCGCCCAGCTCGACACCGATGCTGCTTCTCGGGGCGCCGTCCGTGGGGCCCCAGGAAATGGTCTGCCAATCATCGTCGGCGTCAAAAGGCTGGGAGGTGTCATCCGGGTCGACGAGGCCAGAGGTGAGATCCTCCCCCACGATACTACTGCTGGAAGATGCGCCTTCGCCAGCGAAGGTCGTGAAGCCGGCCTCCACCCGGAAATCCCAGAAGGGAAAAATGGGACTGGCAAGGGCCTGCCCGCTCCCGAACAACATCGCACCCAGCCCAAGCCAGGCTGCCCGCTTTACCAAAGGCTGTGTCGTCTTCATTTTCGCCACCATTTCGCAATCTTTCATCATCTTGATCACCCTCCAGCCGCCTGTTGCACGGCTCTGGGACTCACTATTTTACTGTGATGCATCAGCTGCAAAAAACGCGCCAAAAGGAAAAAACCCCATGGAAATCGCGGAAACGGAGTATGACTCGAGGCGCTCGTGGGGCATTCGCCGACCCTGATTGTAAAAAATCCGGACACGATACCAGCGGGGGCTTTCCCCGAATCCGCCGCTCCAGTGTCGACAAACTTTACAGCAGCGATCTGCAAGCCCCACAACTTATTGAAAATAGATGGATTTATTGCTGGCTTGCAAATTGCATGCAACTCCCATAGTGAATCACACAGATTCCGTGGAAAGGTAAAGCTGCGTCTCTGGACAGTTTGAGCACTGGGTCACACTTTACCGCGCAGGTTGTGGGCAGCGCCTGGACGGCGCGATAATCTTCACGCGTGATATGCCGGCGGGCTCTTACGGGCTCAGGAAGCAAGCAATGGACGACAGGTCGGACAAACGAGATTTGGGGATTCGGCTCGACGCCGGGCGGCGGCGTCTGATCAAGGCCTCCGCAATCGCGCCGCTCGTCGCCACGGCCGCGCCGCGCAGTGCCATGGCGTTCAGCAGTGCCCTGGGGCTGGAGCAGTGCACCTTGAGCGGGGTCTCCAACAAGAAAGATCCGGATAACGGCAATAGCATCAAGGGTGACAACGCGGTCCGCGAGGCCGTGAACTACTATAAACGCGCCGTCGGCGGCTCGCCCCAGAACCTCTATGACATCGGCGGCATCCTGTACGATCATGACGGCAACGCATATACCGCTTTCGATTCCGATGCCAGCAATTATGTCGATCTGGCCAATGATTACGAAGCACCCGAAACGCGCGAGGTGCTCGTTCTCTACGACATCCAGAACGGCGCAGCAGTCCGCGTGGGCATGTGGCCGCAAATCCCGGAAGACGACTTCGATGTGTATGCCGCAACGCCCCTGGAGGCCTCCTGCCTGATGTCCATCGGTGGATCGGGCACGAACTATTCAGGAGGCTGACGGCGAGGCACCGGTCGCAGCAGGCGTGTTTTGGCGGTGCGCCAGTTCCGAGGTGTTGCGGTTCGAGCACTTTGACTCGTTTTCGGCGGTGTACGACCGGCGAACGGGGCAGACCCATGTACTTGACGCTTTCCCCGCGCACGTGGCCGCGCTCGTGGCGTCAGGCAGCGGCACAAGCCTGACGGACCTCGTCGAGGCAGTCATGGCGTCGCTCGGGGAGAGCGGTGACCACTGGAAGGGCCGTACAGAGCAGGTTCTGAGACAACTGGCCGATCTCGGGATCCTCGAAACCCGGCCATGAAGGAACCGGCGCCCCCGAGCAGTGGCGAACTGAGGCAGCTCGCCCGCAGCGGCGACCTGGTCTTCCGCACTGGGCCGTTTCTCGTCCGCCTGCAAAGCCGCCTCGATTCCTTCCTGGACACCTGGCAACGGGCCTACGGCAGTCTCGAACCGCTCCCGGCCGATACCGTGTGTCATTATCGTATAGCCGTGACCCGCGGCCGCGGCGTCGCGGGGCTGCTGCGGCGGCAGGCGCTCTTCCGGGCCGACGGGATGACCCCCTTCGACCCCTACCCCTTCAGCCACGCGTTCCCCATGTACGAGTGGGGCCTCAACTGGTGCATCGCCATGTCGGCCCACAACTACCTGCTGCTTCACAGCGCGGTCGTGGAGAAGGCCGGTCGGGCGCTGCTTCTGCCGGCACGCCCCGGCTCGGGCAAGAGCACGCTTTGCGCAGCGCTCGTCGGGCGGGGCTGGCGCCTGCTCTCGGACGAGTTCGGCATCCTCCGCCACGAGGATGGCCTGCTGCTTCCCCTACCCCGGGCCGCGCCGCTGAAGAACGAATCCATCGACCTGCTGGCGCGGGTGGCGCCAGCGCTCACCTTCGGGCCCCGCTACGACAGAACACGCAAGGGCGATGTTGTGCACCTGTTCCCGCCGGCGGACAGCCTCCGCCGACAAGAAGAGCCGGCCCGCCCCCGGTGGATAATCTTCCCGCGCTACCGGCAGGGGGCGCGCCTGGAGCTGACCCCGGAGGCCCCCCTGGTCACCTTCAACCGTCTCATCAACAATGCCTTCAACTATCGTGTTACCGGTGAGGCCGGCTTCACCAGCACCTGCCGGCTGCTGCGCAATGTCGATAGCTTTCGCCTGGAGCATGGCAACGTGGAAGAGGCGGTGGATAGCATAGAAGCATTGCTGGAGGACGACCTCCGGTGAGCCCGCTCCTGCAGGTCCTTGCAGACCCGAAGCGGGCGGAAGCGCTGGAGCCCAGGGCCTGGGATGCCCTGATCGGTGACGCCCGGCGCACGCGGTTGCTGGGGAGGCTCTCCTTCCTCCTGGAAGACGCAGGCGTCAAGAACATACCGGCGGCGGCCGCAGAGTCCATGGCCGGCACACGCGCCTACCTCGACCACCTGCACGTCACCGCCCGTCGCGAACTCGCCAGCCTCGAGCGCCTGCCCGGGGCCATCGGGGCCCCCGTGGTGCTGCTCAAGGGCGCCGCCTACCTCGCGGCGGGGCTGCCGGTCGCCCGCGGCCGGGGCCTCAACGATATCGACATCCTGGTGCCGGAAGCCGCCCTGCCGGCCTGCGAAGGCTGGTTGAAGGCAGCGGGGTGGCACTTCGACGGCCAGCTTAGCGCCTACGACGAGCACTACTACCGGACGTGGGCCCATGAGCTACCCCCGATGCGCCACCCGGAAAGCCACTTCGAACTCGATGTGCACCACGCCCTGGTGCAGCGCACCAACCGGCTCGCCTTCGACCCGGCCCCGCTCTTCGACGCAGCCGTCCCGATCCCCGGCACGCCCTTCCACCGGCTCTGCGACGAAGACATGATCCTCCACGTGGTGGCGCACCTGCTGGTGAGCGATGAGCCGCGGGGAGGGCTGCGGGATCTTGATGACCTTTACCGGATGCTCACTATTTTCGACGCCGAGGAGCGGTTACGCGAACGCGCTACAGCCCTTGGTCTAGTCCTGCAGCTCAAACACTCGATATCGGTACTCGTATCGCTCTTCGGCGGCACTCTCGACGCCCGTGACATAGTGCCAGGAATGCGTCAAACCAGCCCCAGCCTAGTGCCTACCTTGCTGGCCTGGAGCGCGGTGCCCGGCGGAAGGCCACACCACCTCCAGCGATTAGCTGAGAGGTTACTTTTTCTTCGTGCCCACTGGCTGCGAATGCCTTTCGACACCCTCATTTGCCACTCTGCCAGAAAGCTCACCGCTCAATACTGATTGCACCAGGTTAGGAGCGGGATCGCCAAAGTTCAGGTCGGAGCAAAGAAGCCCCTCAACTACATGACTAAGAGCTTAGAACATAGAGCGGCATAGCAATCGACGAGTGGCCTGTCAGTATTTCTTACAGTAAGCAATGTAGCAGTGTCGCCTTGAAATTATAACTTGTTGTTTTTTATTTATTTTTTTAGTAAAGGCACGGCTCTGGCATATCACTTGATGAAGCGACGCTCAGAAGCGTTGAATAAGGTGTAGCCTGCACATCTCAAGGAGACGTAGTCATGTTATCAATGAAAAAAGCCCTTGCATCGGCGGGCTTGGTCAGCAGCATGGTGTTTGCGGCTGGGGCAAATGCCGCAATCATTCCGTTTTGGTTGGCGCCTGGGGGCGACGGTTCCGTGCTCGGTGTAGAATACGAGCGTCTTACTGTAACGGGCGGCGTTACTGTAGATGTGACGGGGTTCACCTCGCCAACGACCTATACGTTTGAGCAATCCGCTATTTTCGACGTTACCGGCGCAGCTGATCCTTTCGGTTCTCTTTGCTTCCCGCTTAACCTGGGTGGTGAATGCCAATTTGAGGCAAGGTTGAGTAACGCTGTGGGGGAGGCAGACCTGCTCGATGGTTCTGCTACCTTTACCGGAGGCACCATTTCACTTGTCGACACTTGGAATAGCGATTTCGAGATAGCCAGTTTCGATATCGACGACGGAGGCGTTGGTATTGACAACACGGGCGTCCCGCTTCCGACTGGCAACAATGAATCGAGTATCATTGCGCTCCCAACGTTCTTCGCAAATGACTACTTCTTTTTTGACTCTGGCGCCACGGACGACTTCGGCGACGAAGACTTTGGATTTGGTCCCGGCCTCCGTCCTACGACGCTGAATATCAATCTGACGCTGTCTGATCTGCAAACCACGCCTGGCCAGGCAGAGCTTGAAGACGGCGCGCAGCTTGAGCAGATTACCTTCGTAGCGGATGGCTCGGCGAGATTCGAAGAGGTGCCTGCTCCCGCGACTTTGGCTCTCTTTGCACTTGGGCTTCTTGGCGTAGCCGGAACTGTAAGGCGGAAGTTTAATAGCTAAAGCCTGGGGCCGTTGCGCCATCATCTCAGAAGCACTCCGTTAAGTAAGGCCCCCTTTTTCAGGGGGCCTTTTTTGTTCCTCAACAAGGTTATGGAAAATTCGGCAGCGGCAGCAGGTCTTCCAGCTTTAGTCATCTGTCATTAGACTTTGACGTTTACAGCTTCGACCGCCTGGGGCGCAGCCAGCTTGAAATCAGTCATCAAGACTCTCGCACGCTGGACCGCTAGTCTGTTTGTCTTTCCCTTGGTAGCGCTTGACTACGCATGCCCCCCATACGGCGGGGATGGACGCTTCACCGCGTTCATGCAACTTTTCAGTCAGGTACCAGGCAAGGCAGGCAGCTACTTACGTATTGCACTTTGCCGTTTTACCCTTGTCGGTTGTGACAAAGACTGTTTCATCGGCTTCGCCACCCTCTTCTCCCAGCGCGACACCGTCATCGGCCGCGGCGTCTACATCGGCCCCCAGTGCAACATCGGCGCCTGCCGCATCGGCGACGACACGCTGATCGCGAGCGGGGTGCACATCATGAGTGGGACCGGCCAGCACCGCTTCGATGACCTCGCCATCCCGATCCGGGACCAGGGCGGGGAGTTCGTGCCCGTCAACATCGGGCGGGACTGCTGGATCGGCAACGGCGCGCTGATCATGGCGGATATCGGTGATCACTGCGTGATCGGGGCGGGCTCCGTGGTGACCCGGCCCATCCCGGACTATGCCATCGCCGTCGGCAACCCGGCCCGGGTGGTACGCTCCCGGCTCGATGAAGCCAGCGGTGAACAGGCGCCGCAGCCGTGACAGCGGGGGCCTGATGCCGCGCGCGAAGCCGGTGCCCACGGACGGTTACCAGGTTGAGTGCCTTGCGGAGCGGGCTGCCACCACCCTCGAGGCAGACTGGCGCCGCCTCGAGGCGGAGATCGCTCCCCCTCCCTTTCTGCGCTGGGACTGGTTCAGCACCTGGCTCGCGCAGCAGGGCGGGCGGGCACTGGTGGTCAGGGTGCACCAGGGGCAGGCGCTGGTCGCCCTCGGGGCCTTCGGCCTCACCGCCGAGCGGCGCCACGGGGTACTGCGCTCGACCGTCGCCTCGCTGCACCAGGGCGGGAATCCGCGGGACGACCAGGTCTGGGTGGAGTACAACGGCCTGCTGGCCCTGCCCGGCCATGAGACGGCGGCTGCCGACGCGGTGGTAACGGCGCTACTGGCCTCCGGCCGCTGCGACGAGGTGCACCTGTCCATGGCGCCTGCAGAGCAGGCACTGCCCGGCCACCGCCACGGCCGCGTGCTCCAGGAGATTCCCGGCTTCCTGCGCGACCTGGGTGCGCTGCGCGACCTGGGCAAGGATGTGCTCGAGGGCCTTTCCGGCAACACGCGCTACCAGGTGCGCCGGTCCCTCCGCCGCTACGAAGCGCGCCACGGGCCCCCGGCCGTGGAAGCGGCACGGACTCTCGACGAGGCCCTCGCCTTCTTCCACCGGGCGGGCAGCTGGCACCGGCAGCGCTGGCACGACAGCGGTTTTGCCAACCCGGCCTTCGTGTCCTTCCACGAGACCTTGCTGAAACGTGGGTTCGGTCACGGAACGGTCCAGCTTTTTCGCGTAACCTTCGGCGAACATGTGATCGGCGTGTTCTACTTTCTGATCGGGGAGCGGCGGGCCTATTTCTACCTGCAGGGCGTCCCCGGGGAGGAAGACGGCAGGCTGAAGCCGGGGCTCACCGGCCACTGCCTGTTGATGCAACACTTCCTGGAGGCCGGGTACGACAGCTATGACTTCATGGGTGGCGACAGCCAGTACAAGCGACAGCTCGCAGACCGGCGGCAGGATTTCATCATCCAGCGCCGGCACAACGGCCACTGGCGCTTCCGCGCCGAAGATGCGCTGCGGAGGCTGAAACAGCGATGGCAGAGAACGCGGGGCTGAAGGCCGCCGGCTCGCTTCCCGGGGATCTGCGGGCGACACCGCAGCTGTGGCCCCTGCTCGCCGTGATGCTCGGCCTGCCGCTGGTCTTCGCCGGCACGACCCTGTCCATGGCCCGGGTGTGGTGGAGCAACGAGACCTTCACCCATGGCTTCCTCATCCTGCCCATCAGCCTCTGGCTGGTGTGGACAAACCGGGATCGCCTGCGTGCCCTGCGGCCGGCGCCGGACCTGCGGGCGCTGTTCCTGCTGGTACCGCTCCTGGCTGGCTGGCTGCTTGCGACGGCCGTGGACGTCGCCGCGGTGCGCCAGCTCGCGCTGGTGGCCATGATCCCGGTGGTCACCTGGCTCGCCTGCGGCGGCGCCCTGCTCCGCGCACTGCTCTTTCCGCTGCTCTACCTGTTCTTCGCGGTCCCCCTCGGCCAGGGCCTTATCCCCCCCATGATGGAGCTGACCGCGGACATGACCGTGGAGCTCATCCAGCGCTCCGGCGTGCCGGTGTACCGCGACGGGCTGAGCTTCGCGCTGCCCAGCGGCAACTGGTCCGTGGTGGAGGAATGCAGCGGCGTGCGCTACCTGATCGCGTCCCTGGCCCTTGGCACGATCTACGCCTATCTCACCTACTACAGCGCCTGGCGCCGGGCTGCCTTCATGCTCGCCGCGCTGGTGGTGCCCATCATTGCCAACGGCCTGCGCGCCTACGGCATCGTCATGATCGGCCACCTGAGCGGCATGAAGTACGCCGTGGGCGCGGACCACCTGCTCTACGGCTGGGTGTTCTTCGGCCTGGTGATGTTCCTGCTGTTCTGGCTGGGGAGCTTCTGGCGGGAGGCGCCGCCCCCCACCGCCGGTGGCGCCGACAGCGCCGGCGACGCCACGCCGGGTGCTCCGCCACCGCGCCGCAGCCTGCGCGCGGCGGCCCTCGGCCTCGCGGGGCTGCTGCTGTTCAGTGCCGGCAGCACGGCGCTCCTGCGGCCGCCGCCGGCCGACACGACCGGCGAACTCCCGTCCTTACCCGCCCTGCCCGCATCGGCGGCCTGGGAGCGGCAGCCCGGCAGCGCGACGGGCTGGACGCCGCTGCTGCAGGACCCCGCCGCGCTGCTGACGGCGAGCTATACCGGCCCCCGGGGTCCGGTGGATCTCACCGTCGGCTGGTACCCGGTGCAGCGGCCCGGGGCCGAGGCTGTCTCCAGCCTCAACCGGCTGACGGACCCCTACGAAGGCGACTGGAAGCTCGTCGCCCAGCGCACGGTACGCGCCGGCGACGAGGGCCCCGCCGTGGCGGAGGCCGAGCTGCTGCGCGGGAGCGAGAAACTGCTGGTGTGGCGTTTCTACCGCCTGGGGGCACAGCTCGCCGCCGATCCCTACCGGGCCAAGCTCCGGGAGGCCTGGGGCGCCCTGCTCGGCGGCCGGCACGACGCGGCCTTCATCACCCTGGCCACACCCTGGGATGCGCCCCGCGAGGTGCTGCGTGCCCGCCTCGCCGCATTCTGGGCCGATGCGGGGCCCGCTCTGGCCCGCCAGCTCGACGCCTCAGCGACAGCGCCCTGAAGCGCGATGGCAGCGGGCGAACAGCAACTGCCGGGGCCGGCCCTGACCGTGCGGGAGGAATCCGGCCTTCCCCTTCGCGACCGCCTGCTGCGCTTCGGGCTGCCGCTGCCGCGGGGTTTCTGCCGCGATCCGCGACGCCTCGCCCTTTTCCGTGACGGCGCTGCCGCCTCCGTCCCCGCCACCTTCCGTCCAGCAGCCCTCTGGCCGGACCACAGCCTGAAGTGGTGCCAGGTAGAGCTGTGCGCCAGCCTCGGGCGCGGCGAAACACTCGGTCTCGCCGTCGGGCTCGCCGAACCGGCACCGCCCCCGGTGCGGGAAGCCTCCCCGGTTGCCGCCGATGCGCGGGGGCTGACCGTGACGCTCCCCACCGCTCAGCTCGTGGTCGACACGCGCCGCTTCCGCGGTGTCGACATCCGCCTCCCCGGGGTGGGCAGGCTGGCGGGCTGCTTCCGCCTGCGCCTCGCCGATGGCAGCACGCCGCTGCCGGTCGTGGACGACTGCGCGCACCGCACCCACGGCAGCGGCGCGGCCGAGGCCGTCACGGTCACGGTCGCCGGCCACTGGCCCGTGCCCGGCCGCGCTGCGCCGCTGCACTTCCGCCTCCGCCTCGTCGCCGAAGTCACCAGCGGTCACGTCACCTTTGACCTGCGGCTGCACAACCCGGCGCGCGCCGCTCACCCGGGCGGCCGCTGGGACCTGGGCGACCCCGGGTCCGTCCACCTGGCCGAGCTGGCCCTGGGCTGGCAGGGCGTGGAAAACCGGGAAACGGCACTGCGCCTGGCACCCGGTGCCCCCTGGCAGGCCACCGGCGGCCGGGTGGATCTTACCCAGTGGTCCAGCGGCGGCGACCACTGGTCAAGCCCCGTTCACCGCGATCACAGCGGCGCCGTGCCCCTCCCGCAGCGGGGCTACACGCTGGCGCTCGGCGGCGTGCCGGCAGGCACGGGGGACCGGCCGGACCCGACGATCCGCCTTGCGGACGAACGCGGCGAGCCCCGCCTGGCCGCCCGCCTGGAGGATTTCTGGCAGCGCTTTCCCTCGGCCCTGCGCCTGGCGGACGGTGAGCTACTGCTGGCGCCGGTACCACTGCGGGCGGGGCAGGCGGAGGAGCTGCAGGGCGGGGAGTGCCTGGTCCGCCGCGGTGCCCTGCTCCTCGGCTCCGGCGCCGGCGAGGCCGTCTTCAGCGCGCCGCAGGTCACCCTCGATCCTTCTCACGTGGCCCGCTGCGGCCTGGCCGAGCTCGGCAACCCCGGCCTCGTCCACCCGGCCCTGGCGGCCCTGGTCACGGGGGCGGCCGAGGGCCCGGAGAGCTTTTTCGCCAAGCGCGAGATCATTGACGAGTACGGCTGGCGTCACTTCGGCGAGCTGTACGCGGACCACGAGAACGACATCCACCCGCCGGGGACGGCCCTCGTTTCCCACTACAACAACCAGTACGACCCGCTCTTCGGCTGCCTGCGCCAGCACCTGTTCACCGCCGAGCCCGCCTGGGCGCGCCTGGCGGCGGACCTCGCCACGCACATCGAGGCCATCGACATCTACCACACCAGCGAGGACCGGCCGGAGTACAACCACGGCCTGTTCTGGCACACGGACCACTACCTGGACGCGGGCACGGCCACCCACCGCGCCTACTCCCGGCTGCAGCCGGCGAACGCCTACGAGGACCACGCCGGCGGCGGCGGCCCGGGGGGCCAGCACTGCTACACCACGGGGCTCCTCTACCGGTACCTGCTCACCGGCGACGAGGACGCGCGCGCGGCCCTCTACGGGCTGCGCGACTGGATTACCCGGGTCTACGAGGGCGGCGACACCGTCGTGGACCTGCTCCTGGGCCTGCGCAATCGCGGCCGCCGCGACTTGAGGCACCCGCTTAAAGACCAGTACCCGCTGGACCGGGGCACGGGCAACTACCTGCAGGCGCTCCTGGACAGCTACTACCTCGACCGCGCGCCGGCAACGCTGGCGCAGGTGGCGCGCATCATCCGCCGCACCCTGCACCCGGCCGAAGACCTGGCCGGGCGCCGGCTCGACGACGCGGAGACCAGCTGGTACTACACCGTCTTCCTCCAGGCCCTGTGCCGCTTTCTCGCCGTCAAGGTCGAAGAGGGCCAGCAGGACGCTGACTTCCTCTACGCCCGCGACTGCCTGCTCCACGTCGCCGACTGGATGCTGGACCACGAGGCCCCGTACCTGCACCGGCCGGACAGCCTCGAGTTTCCCAACCAGACCTGGACCGCGCAGGATCTGCGCAAGGCCACGGTGCTGTACCAGGCGGCGCACTTCAGCCCCAGGGACCCCGCGCCCTACCGTGAGAAAGCGGGGGAGTTCGTAACCTACGTGGCCGCCACCCTCGAGGCCGAGCCCACCCGGCACTACACGCGCATCCAGGCCCTGCTCCTGCAGAACCTGGTGCCGACCGTGCCCCTGCCGTCGCCGGCCGGGCAGAACCCGCCCCGCGGCGAACACGGCGCGCCGCCGCGCCACGGCGCCCTGCGGCAGGCGGCCGAGGCGCTGCGGCTGGCGCTGCGTGCCGTCTCGCGCCTGCGCCCGGCTGCCGAGCGCGCGGCCCTGCGCTCGCGGTTGCCCGCCGGCAGCGGGGAGGAGCGGCCGTGAGCGCACCGGCCGTGAGCTTCGTCATCCCGCACAAGGGCCGCGAGAGCATGCTCCGGGATACCCTCGCGAGCATCGCTGCGCAGCGGGAGGCACCGACTTACGAGATCGTTCTGGTTTCGCAGAACCCGGCGCTGGAGCCGGCCACGGAGGCGCTGCTGGGCACGCTGCCGGCGCGCGTGCTGCAGCGCCCCGGGGAGGAAACCATCGCCGCCCTGCGCAACGCCGGCGTCGGCGCCGCGCGCGGCGAACTGCTCGCCTTCCTGGACGCCGACGTCGCCCTGGCCGGGGACTGGCTCGCGACGCTCGCGCCCCTCCTCGAGGCGCGGGAGGAGGTCGCACTGGTCAGCGCCAGGCAGGAGAACGGGGCGAACGCGCCGCCGCTGGAACGCATCCGCACGGCCCTGGCCAATGCCGGCGTGGACGGGCCCGTGACCTTTCTCCCCGGCCGCAACCTGCTCCTGGCCCGGGAGACCTTCGAGCGCGCCGGCGGATTCCCGGCGGAGCTGGTCACCTGCGAAGACTACGTGTTCACCGAGCGCGTGGCGGCCCTCGGCGAGCTTTGCTACACGAGCCGCACGCACTATGTGCACCTCGGCGAAGACAAGGCCTACGGCGCCATGTTCCGCAAGGAACTCTGGCGCGGCCAGTCGAACCTCGCCTCGCTGAAAGGGCGCGCCATCCGGCTCGCGGAATGGCCGAGCTTCCTGGTGCCGCCGGGGGTGACCGGCCTCGCCCTTGGCGGCGCCGGCGCCGCGCTTTTCGGCCAGGGGGCCTGGGCCGCGGCACTGCTGCTCGCCGCGGCACTGCCGATTGCCGTTTATGTGACGCGGCTCTACCTTCTCGCTGACAAGGCCATCCCCCTGCCCTATATACTCGGGTTCTATTGCTACTATTTTCCGGCGCGCGCCCTGGGTACGGTGCTGGGCGTGGTCAACCGGGTAAAGACGGATTCCCACCAGCGATGAGCAGCGACCGCCTCAACGTGCTCCAGTTCATCTGCCCCACGGGCTTCTACGGGGCGGAGCGCTGGGTACTGGCCCTCGCGGCCTACCTGCCGGAGAGCGTCCGCTGCGACCTCGCGGTCACCCGGGAGGCCGAAAACCGGGACCTGCAGCTGGTGCGCGAGTATCGCGAGGGCGGCCTCGGCGAGGTCTTCGAGCTGCCCATGCGCCACCGCTTCGACACCCGCGTCATCGGCGAGCTGGCCGCGCTGCTCGTGCGCCGCGGCGTCGACGTGATCCACACCCACGGCTACAAATCGGACATCCTCGGCGTGCTCGCCGCCCGCCGCGCGGGCATCCCCTGCCTGGTGACGCCGCACGGGTTCGAGAATGCGCGGGACCTCAAGCTGCGCCTGTTCATCTGGGCGGGCTGCCGCGCCCTGCGCCATGCGGATGCGGTCGCGCCGCTGTCACGGCAGCTCTGCGACGACGCCCGCGCCGCCGGTGTCGCCGAGGCGCGGCTGCACTACATCCAGAACGGCGTCGACCTCGGCGAGGTGGAGGCGGAGCGGCAGCGCCCGCGCCCGGCGGTGCCCGGCGGCAAGCGCCGCATCGGTTTCATCGGCCAGCTGATCAGCCGCAAGAACGTGGCGGAGCTGTTGCGCATCTTCGACCGCCTCCACCGCGAGCGCGCCGGCGACGTGGAGCTGCTGCTCCTCGGCGACGGCGAGGAGCGGGCGGCGCTCGAGGCGCAGGCGGCGACGCTCGACGCCCGGGAAGACATCCACTTCCTCGGCTTCCGCGAAGACCGGCTGGCGCTCCTGCACAGCTTCGACCTCTTTGCGATGACCTCGACCCTCGAGGGCATCCCCCGCTGCCTCATGGAGGCCTGCGCCATGGGCGTGCCGGTGGCCGCCTTCGACATCCCCGGCATCGATCAGCTCGTGCGCCACGAAGAGACCGGCCTCCTCGCCGCCCCCGGCGACAGCGATACCCTCGCCGGCCACTGGAACCGGCTGCTCGACGATGCCGCGCTCGCCGCCCGTCTCGGTGAAGCGGCGCGCGCCTTCGTGCACGCGCACTACTCGGCACAGCGCATGGCCGACGAGTACACGGCGCTGTTCCGGCAGCTGGCCCGCCCGGGCGGAGAGCGCGCCGCATGACCGGTGCCCGCCACAGGCCCGACCTCGTTTTCGTGCTCTCCATGGACACGGAGGAGGAGTGGGACTGGTCCGGCCCCTTCCCGCAGCGGGATTTTTCCGTCGCGAACGCAGACCGGCTGCCGGCCTTCCAGGCCTTCTGCGATGGGCTCGGCATCCGCCCCACCTACTTCGTCGACTACGCCATGGCCGACGACCCCGCCGCGTCGGCGCAGCTGCGCCCGATCATCGACAGCGGTCGCTGCGAGGTCGGGGCGCACCTGCACCCCTGGGCCAACCCACCCTATTACGGCGAGACCGGCGAGTACGAGTCGCACGTGGTCAACCTGCCCCTGGCGCAGACCGAGGCCAAGCTCGAGGCGCTGCTGGAGCGACTGCGGGGCGCCTTCGGTGTCGTTCCGAATGCCTTCCGCACCGGGCGCTGGGGGATCAACGGCGAGATTCTCGAGCTTCTGCGCCGGAAGGGTTTCGGCATCGACTCGAGCATGTACCCGTTCTTCCGCAACGCCTACTTCGACTGCGAACAGACGCACCTGCAGCCGTACTGGCCGGACTTCGACGAGCCCGTGCGCCCGGGGCGACAGCGCGACCTGCTCGAGTTCCCGGTGACCGTGGGCTTCAACGGCACGGACCCGGCGCGCATGCTCGCCCGCTACAAGGCCGTCTCGCGGCCTGCGCTCGAGCGGCTGCGGCTCGTGGGGCTGTCCTGGCACACGCGCTTCGTGCGCAAGCTCTACCTGAGCCCGGAGGTGACCTCCGGCCGCGACATGCGCCCGCTGGTGGACTTCGCCCTCGCCAACGACAACCCCATGCTGCACATGTACCTGCACTCCTCCAGCCTCATCGACCACGGCACGGGCCTGATCGAGGCGCCGGGTGCCATGGACATCATCCAGCGCAACATCGAGGAACTGCTGGCCTACGCCGGCACGCGCGCCAACCTGACCTTCTGCACCCTCTCGGAGGCCGCGCTCCTCATCGACCACCGCGTGGGCGTGGCGGCCTGAGCCGTGGAACTGCGCGCCGCCACCGCAGGCGACCGGGAGCGCTGGGACGGCTACCTGGCGCAGCACCCCCTGGCCACGCCCTACCACCGCTTCGCGTGGAAAGAGGCGCTCGAAGCCGCCTACGGGCTGCGCACGGCCTACCGGCTGGCGGAAATCGATGGCCGCGTGGCGGGCGTGGCACCGGCAGCCCGCGTGCCGCACCCCCTGGGACGCGGCGTGCTCTGTTCCCTGCCCTACTGCGACCGCGGCGAACCGCTCGCCGATGCGCCGGGGCTTGCCGAGGCCCTGGTCTCCGGCCCCGCCGCGCAGCGCGGTCGCAGCGGCGCCCGCTGGCAAGTGCGGGGGACCGCCACCGCCGACGACCGCCCGGCCCCGGGTGAACCGCCCCCGGGGCGCAAGGTGCGCATGCTCCTCGACCTGCCCGCAAGCGCCGAGGAACTCTTCGACGGCTTCAAGGCCAAGCACCGCAGCCAGATCCGCAAGGCGGGAAAGAACGGCCTGGCCGTCTCCTTCGGCAACGACCCGGCGCGGGTAGCCGCCTTTCACGCGGTCTACGCCAGCAACATGCGCCAGCTCGGCTCACCGCCGCACACGCTGCGCTGGTTCCAGGCGATAGCGACGGCTTTCCGCACAGACTGCACCGTCGCCCTCGTCCACCACGGCGACAGCGTCATCGGCGGCGGGCTCGTGCTGCGCCAGGGGCCGCTGGCCGCCATCCCCTGGGCCTCCACGCTGCGTGCCCACAACCGGCTGGCGCCGAACATGCTGCTCTACGGGGAGATCCTCGCGCGCTGTATCGAGCAGGGCTGTGCCCGCTTCGACTTCGGCCGCTCGACCGTCGGCGAAGGCACCTACCGCTTCAAGGCACAGTGGGGCGCGCAGCCGGTGCCCCTGCGCTGGTACACCCTGCCGGCAACGCCGGGCCGCGACGAGCAGGCGGCCGGCGGGCCCGGCCGCCTGCGCGGCGTGGCGGAGGCCACCTGGCGGCGCCTGCCCCTGCCGGTGACGGTCGCCCTCGGCGGCCGCCTGCGCAAGTACATCAGCCTCTAGGCGCGGCCATGTGCGGCATCGCCGGCTTCACCCGCTTCCATCAGTCCCTCGGCGACGAGGCGACCCTCGACCGCATGGCCGATACGATTCGCCATCGCGGCCCGAACGCGGGCGGCAGCTGGCTGGCGGAGCAGGTGGGCCTGGCACACCGGCGCCTGAGCATCATCGACCTCTCCGCCGCCGGCAACCAGCCCATGCACTCCGCGGACGGCAAGCTCGCCATCGTCTTCAACGGCGAGATCTACAACTTCCAGGCCCAGCGCGACGAACTCGCCGCCGCCGGCTACCGCTTCCGCACCGGCACGGACACCGAGGTGATCCTGGCGCTCTACGCCCGCGACGGCGTGCGCTGCCTGGAGCGGCTCAACGGCATGTTTGCCTTCGCGCTCTGGGACGCGACCGCGCAGCGCCTGTTCCTGGCCCGGGACCGGCTCGGCAAGAAACCCCTCTACTACACCTTCCTGGACGGTGACATCGCCTTCGCCTCGGAGCTGAAAGCGCTCCTGACCCTGCCGCAGGTGCCCCGGCGGGTGCGTACCGACGCGGTCTACGACTACTTCGCCTACCAGTACGTGCCGGACCCGAAGACCATCTTCGAGGGGGTGTTCAAGCTCGAGCCGGGGCACTACCTGGAAGTGGACACCGGCGGCGCGAAGGCCACGCGCTACTGGGACATCCCCGGCGCGGTAAGCGGTGCGGACGACGAGGACCGCATCGCCGAGGCGCTGCGCCAGCGCATCCACGCCGCCACCCGGCGGCGCATGGTCGCCGACGTTCCCCTCGGGGCCTTTCTCTCCGGTGGCGTGGACTCGAGCGGCATCGTCGCGGCCATGGCGCAGCAGAATCCGCCGGGGGCGCCGCCGATCACCACCTGCGCCATCGGCTTCGCCAACGAGCGCTTCGACGAGACCGATTACGCCCGCCGCGTGGCCGAGCAGTACCGCACGACCCACCACGAGCTGACGGTGGAAGCGAACGTCCGCGACAACCTGCGCGCCATCGCACGCTTCTTCGACGAGCCCTTCGCGGACCCGTCGCTGGTGCCCACCTTTTTCGTGTCGCAGCTGGCACGGGAGAAAGTCACCGTGGCCATCGCCGGCGACGGCGGCGACGAGGTCTTCGCGGGCTACGAGAAGTACGCCATCGATGCCGTGGAGAACCGGCTGCGGGAGCGCCTGCCCCGGTGGCTGCGCCGCGCCCTGGCGCCGCTCGCCGGGCCGCTGCGCCTGGTGCCGCTGCGCCTGTGCCGCCGGGCGGCGACGCTGCTGCACACGCTCGCGCAGAGCCCCGCCATGGGCTTCTACCTCTCCAACGCGCAGATCACCGACGGCCAGTGGCGGCGCCTGTGCCGGCGCCGCACCCGCGACAGTCTCGGCGGTTACCACCCGTCGCAGCTTACGCTCGACGCCTATGCGCGCTCCGGGGGCCCGGACCACCTCGCCCGCATTCTCTACACCGACTTCAAGACCTACCTGCCGGGGGACATCCTGGTCAAGGTCGACCGCATGAGCATGGCCAACTCGCTGGAGGTGCGTGCCCCGCTGCTGGACTACACCCTGGTCGAGCTCGCGGCCCGCCTGCCCTCGAACCTCAAGCTGCGCGACGGCGAGAAGAAGTACATCCTCAAGCGCGTGTTCGAGAAAGACCTGCCGGCGGATATCCTGTACCGGCGCAAGATGGGCTTCTCCGTCCCCCTGGCGGACTGGCTGCGGGGGGAGCTGAAGGAACTGGCGGAGGATGCCCTGTTCAACTCCCCCGCCGGGATCCGCGACTACTTCAAACCGCGGGCGGTGCGGCGCCTGTGGCGGGCGCACCAGCGCGGCCGCGCCGACCACAGCACGGTGCTGTGGAGCCTGCTGATGTTCCAGCTGTGGTGGGATGCCTACATGCCCGCCGAGCCACCGGCAGCGGAGGGCCCCGCATGAGCGCCCGCATCCTGCACGTGACCTTCGACATGGGCATCGGCGGTACCGAGCAGGTCATCCGCAACCTGGTGCTCGCCGCTGACGCCAGCCGCTATGCGATGTCGGTCTTCTGCCTGGAAGCGCCCGTGGGCGCCTTCGGCGAACGCCTGCAGGCCGCGGGCATCGACGTGACCGCACACGGCCGCCGACCGGGGCTGGACGGCGGCCTGGTGCGCGCCCTGCGCCGCCACCTGCGCGAGCAGCGCATCGACCTCCTCCACTGCCACCAGTACACACCCTGGGCCTACGGGGTGCTGGCCGCGCTGGGCACGGGGGTGCCGGTGGTATTCACGGAGCACGGCCGCTTTCACCCGGACCGGCGCAGCCGCAAGCGGCGCTTCGTGAACCCGCTGCTGGCGCGGCGCACGGCTCGCGTCACGGCCATCAGCCAGGCCACGGCCCGCGCCCTCGTAGACTACGAATACCTGCCCGCGGGGCGCGTCGAAGTCGTTTACAACGGCATCGGCGAGCTCGACGTTCCCGCGGAGACGGCCCGGGCCGCCCGCGAGCGCTACCACATCCCGCCGCAGGCGCCGCTCCTGGGCACCATCGCCCGCTTCGACCCGATCAAGAACCACCCCATGCTGCTGCGCGCCTTCGCGCAGGTGCTCGGTACGCAGCCGGACGCCCGGCTGCTGATGGTCGGCGACGGCCCGGAGCGCCCGCGTACGGAGGCGCTCGCGGCTGAGCTCGGCATCGCGGACCGGGTGGTGTTCACCGGCTTCGAGCCGGAACCGGCGGCGCTGCTCGCGGCCATGGACCTGTTCCTGCTGCCGTCGCTGAGCGAGGGCACCTCCATGACCCTGCTCGAGGCCATGGCGCTCGGCAAGCCGTGCGTGGTCACCGACGTGGGCGGCAACCCGGAGATCGTCATCGACGGCGAGACCGGGCGGGTAACGCCGAGCGACGATGCCGGGGCCTTCGCCGACGCGCTTACCGGCCTGCTGGCCGACCCGGCGCGGCGCGAGGCCATGGCCGGGGCGGCAAAAGCGCGTTTTGCGACCGAGTTCACCAGTGCCCGCATGGCCGAACGGTACGCTGCCATCTATGATGACATCCTGGGGGAGGGGAAATGACACCATGGACCGCGATGCAATCATCGAGGTGATCTTCGAGGCCATTGCCCTGGGCAACCAGGCGCGGCCGGACGACGCCCAGGTGCCGCAGGCCGAGGACACGCCGCTATACGGCGAGGAAGGCCACCTGGACTCCATGGCCCTGGTGAGCCTGCTCATGGACGTGGAGGACGCCCTGCTCGAACGCGGCCACAGCGTGAGCCTGAGCGACGAGCGCGCCCTGTCCGCGACGCGCAGCCCCTTCCGCAGCGTGGCCACGCTCGCGGATTACACCGTCGACCTGCTCAAGACGCCGTGAGCCGCCGCCCGCCATGGCACCCACGAAACCACCGCGCACCCTGCTGATCACCGGCACCAGCCGGGGCCTGGGCCGCGCCATGGCCGAGCACTTCCTCGCCGCCGGCGAGCAGGTCATCGGCTGCGCCCGCTCGGCGGGCGACCTCGCGCACCCGGCCTACCGCCACGAGACCCTCGACGTCGCCGACGCCGCCGCGGTGGGCGAGCTGTTCACCGCGCTGCGCCGCGAGGGCGTGGCGCTGGACGGACTCATCAACAACGCCGGCATCGCGCGCATGAACGCCTTCGCGCTGAGCCCCGTCGAGAGCTACGACGCGATCTTCGCAACCAACGTACGCGGCACCCTGCTCTTCTGCCAGAAGGCACTACCGCTGCTGCGCCGGGCACCGGCGCCGCGCATCGTCAACTTCAGCACCGTGGCGGTGCCGCTGCAGCTCGCCGGCGAAGCCCTCTACGCCGCCAGCAAGAGCGCCGTAGAGACGCTCACCCGCATCATCGCCCAGGAATACGGCGCCCATGGCATCACCTGCAATGCGGTGGGGCCCTCACCCGTGGATACGGCGTTGATCGCCGGCGTGCCGAAGGACAAGCTCGCCACCCTGCGCAAGCGGCACGCCGTGCGCGCGGCGGCTACGCCCGCAGACGTGTTCAACACCGTAGAGTTCTTCCTGCGGCCGGAAAGCGCGCAGGTCACGGGCCAGGTGCTCTACCTGGGGGGGCCGGCGTGAGCGCTTTCTTCTTCGAGGCCCTGGCCCGCGGCGGTGACGGCCCGGCGGTGCTCGCCGGGGACCAGGTCACCACGCACCGGGCCCTGCAAGACGCCATGCTTGCCGCCGAGGAATGGCTCGCCGCACAAGGGCTGCCGCCGGGCAGCGTGGTCTCCTTCGACGGCGACTATTCGGCGCCGGCCATCGCCCTGTTCCTGGCCCTCACCCGCGCCGGCGCCATCACCGTGCCCATCTCCGCCGACGCGCGGCCGCAGGCCGACAGCTTCCGCGAGATCGCCGAGGTGGAGTACCGGGTGGACATCGAGGAGGACGGCTACCGGCTGCACGCGACCGGGCGCGAAGCCTGCCACCCGCTCTACGCGGACCTGCGCGGGCGCAGCGCGGCCGGGCTGGTGCTGTTCTCCTCTGGCTCTACCGGGCAGAGCAAGGCCATCGTCCAGGACATGGGCCGGCTCCTCGGCAAGTTCCGCCGGCCGGGCAAAGCCCAGCGCATGCTCATCTTCCTGCAGCTGGATCACATCGGCGGCGTCAACTCGCTGCTCTACGCGCTGGCCAACGGCGGCACGCTGGTGCTGGCACCGGACCGGGCGCCGGAGACCGTGGCGGCGACCATCGCCCGGCACCGGGTGGAGCTGCTGCCGACGTCGCCCACCTTTCTTAACCTACTGCTGCTTTCCGGCGCCCACGAGCGGCATGACCTGTCGTCGCTGAAGCTGGTGACCTACGGCACGGAGCCGATGCAGGCGAGCACCCTGGCCGCCCTGCACGCCACGCTGCCGGCGGTGAAACTGCAGCAGACCTATGGCCTGTCGGAGGTGGGCATCCTTCGTTCGCGCTCGAAGGACTCGGGGTCGCTGTGGATGCAGGTGGGCGGCGACGAGTTCGAGACACGCATCCGGGGCGGCACGCTCTGGATCCGCTCCGAATCCGCGATGCTCGGCTACCTGAACGCGCCCTCGCCCTTCGACGCCGACGGCTTCATGGATACCGGCGACGTGGTGGAACAGGAGCGCGACTGGCTGCGCGTGCTGGGCCGCAGCAACGACCTGATCAACGTCGGCGGCAGCAAGGTGTACCCGGCGGAAGTGGAGAGCGTGCTGCTGGAGCTCGAGGGTGTGCGCGACGTGGTGGTCTACGGCGAGCCGCACCCGCTCACCGGGGCGGTGGTGGCCGCGCGCTTCGAACTGGACGCGCAGGAAGAACCGGCCGCGCTCAAGGCGCGGGTGCGCCGGCATTGCCGCGACCGGCTGCCGGCCTGGAAGATACCGGCGCGGATCACGGTGAGCGAGGGCGCCCTCTACGGCGCGCGCTACAAGCGGCTGCGACGCGCCCCGGCCGGCGCCGCCGCAGAAAACGCCACGGCGCCCGGGCAGGAGTCCTGCTGATGCGCACCGCGGTCAAGCAGGCCCTCAACCTCGCCAGCCAGCTGCTGATGCTGCCGCTGGCGATTCCCTGCTGGGCCGAGGACCGGCTCAGTGACGGGCGCAGCGAGACGCTCTTCAACATCTGCACCCAGGCCGTCGCGCTGCTGCCGGGCTTGCCCGGCGTGTTCCTCCGCCGCGCCTTCTACGCACTGACGCTGGAGCGCTGCTCGCTGGAGAGCCACATCGGCTTCGGCACCGTGGTCTCCCACCGCCAGTGCTGCATCGGCCACCACGTGTACATCGGCAGCTACGCGCTAATCGGCTCGGCGGACATCGGCGAGCATTCCCTCCTCGGCAGCCGGGTGAGCATTCTCAGCGGCGAGGCGCTGCACGTACTCGAGAAAGACAAGGGCCGCTGGAGCCCGTTTAAGCCGGAACGGCTGCAGCGTATCCGCATCGGCAGTAACTGCTGGATCGGAGAGGGGGCGATCATCGTGGCCGCGATCGGCGAAGGCTGCATGGTCGGCGCGGGGTCGGTCATCACCAGCGAAGTCCGTGCCGGGGTGATGGTGGCCGGAAACCCGGCGCGCTTCGTCAAAACGCTGGTCGAGAAACCATGAGCACGGCCCCTGCTGTGTCCGCGCGACAGGACTTCATCGACTGGCTGAAAGCCAGCGGCATGGTGCTGATACTGATCGGGCACGTGGTCGGCGGCCCGGACGCGCTGTTCAACGTGGTGAGCGTGCCCGTGTACAGCAAGCAACTGGGCGTCGCTTTCTTCGTGTTTGCCACGGGCTGGGGCCTCGCCAACGACCGGCGAGCGCGGCTGCGCGCCGCGTTCAACCGCGCCTTCCCGGTCTACTTTTTCGGCCTCCTGTGCGCCCTCGCACTGAGCGCGATCTACTGGTTCAGCAAGGGCACGATCAACAAGAGCAACTACCTGCCGTTGCTGGGGGGCGTGAACGTGCTGTTCAACTTCTTCCCCGCCAACCCGACCACCTGGTACATCGGCACTTACCTCCACCTGCTGGCCTTCTGGCTGTGGCTGGGGCCGCGCCGGGTCACCCCGCTGCACCTGGTCCTGGCGCTGGTGCTCGAGGTGTGCGTGCGCGCGTTTTTCCTGGGCCTCGAGCGGCCGTTCACCGGTTACATGCTGCTCACCAACTGGCTTACGGTCTTTCTCCTTGGCCAGTACCTTCGCGACCTGTCCGACCGCCCGGGTGCCGTGCGGGCAGCCATCGTCGGCGCCCTGTGGCTCGCCGCCCTCGCCCTGTGGCCGCGCCTGTTCGCCGCGCTGGAGTTCAACGGCAGCTTCCCGACCCGCCTCCCGGCGGTGGCGCCCTCCCTCGCGCCCTGGCTTGCCTCGGTGATGGTGAGCGTTGTTTACCTGGGCAACACGCTGCTCGCGCTCTGGCTGTTCCGCGCTGTGCCCTGCAACGGCCTGGTCCGCTTCGTCGCCCGCAACAGCCTGCTCATCTTCATCCTGCACATGCCAATCATTTACGCGCTGTCGCCAGCCGTTTACGGACTCGCGGATGAATTCTGGGCCCAGCGCGCGCTGATGGTGGCCCTGCTGTTGCTGACCATCGGCCTGTTTTCCGAGGTAGTACACCGGGCCATCGATGTCACCGCCTGGCGCGATCGCTGCTGGCAGGTGGCCACGGCTCGGACGAACCCGAAGCCTTTGGAGTAGACTGCTGCCATGCGCCTCCTCAAGCAGCCGTTGCTCAGGCTCTTCAATCGCTTCCTGCAGCATCCCACGGTACAGGCGGAGCTGGATCGGCAGTTTCGCCTGCGGGTTCCGACGCCGCCGCCCCTGCGCAATCACCCCTCGCCCTACCGGGATCTCCTTGAGCCCGGGGCAGAACGGCACACCGCAGCAGGCGCAACGCCAGTCTCCGCCGTGTTCATCAGCAGCCGCTTTCGCAGCGGCTCGACATTAACCCGGAGATCGTCCTCGACGAAGAGACCGGGCGGGTCACGCCGAGTGACGACAGCGAGACCCTCGCCGAGGCGCTCATGAAGCTACTCGCCAACCCAGCTGGCCGGGCCGCCGTGGCAAACGCCGCCACATCGCGGTTTGCGGCCGAGTTAACCAGCGGCCGCATGGCCGAACGCGATGCAACGCTCTATGCTGATGCGTTGGGGGGAGGAGACTGAATACATGGAGTACCAACACTTCATGCAAATAATTTTGAACGCCATCGACATCGGTAACCAGGCGCGTTGCGTTGGCGCCGACTTACGGCCACACCGACTGTCTGCCCAGCCGCGAAAAGGCACGCCGCAGATAATCCATCGCCCTTGCCGCGGCGGACGCCTGCGCATTATCCACCAGCAGCACTCGGGCGCCGTCGCGGGCAGCGGCTAGCTCACAGCGGGCGCGACGATGAAGGAGCAGACGTTGGCGCAGAAGGTGATGAACAGTTCCGCGCTGCTCGTTGCCCTCAAGCTGATCCACCGCTCCTTGGGGCTGGTCAGCACAATCATCCTCGCCCGACTGCTGACGCCGGCGGATTTTGGCTTGGTAGCGCTTGTCTCGATCACCGTGTACTTCTTCGACGTACTGTCGAGCGCCGGCAGCGACCAGTACATCATTCGTAGAGCGGAAGTATCCCGGGATGATCTAGATACCGCCTGGACCATCGACCTGCTTATGAAGCTCACGCTCTGGCTGCTGCTTGAAGCCATCGCACCGTGGTTCGCACAGTTCTTCGGCGAGCCCCGCCTCAGCAACGCCCTGCGCGTGGGTGCTTGCGTGCTGCCGATCAATGCGCTGGCCAGCGCCCGTCTCAACCTCCTCAAGCAGGGGTTCGAATACCGCGGGATCTTCGCGCTATCAATCGCCCAGCGGCTGCTGACCTTCGCTCTCGTTATTCTGTTAGCCTACATGCTGCGCAGCTACTGGGCGATGATCATTAGCGACATTGCCGCCAGCCTATTCTTTACGCTAGGCTCCTACGGGGTCGCGCGGCACCGCCCGCGTCTGACGCTGACGTGCGCGACAGAACAATGGGCATTCTCGGGCTGGCTGCTGCTGAAGAGCGTTGTCGGCTATACGCGCTCACAGATCGACACGTTTTTCATATCTAAACTGTTCCCCGCCACCACCCTCGGGCAATACCAACTGGCCCGAGAGATCGTGATGCTGCCGGCGCACACGCTCATCGCACCAGCGAGCGACCCGCTTGTCGCCCTCTTCCGTCATTCCCGAGAAAGCCCCGAGCGGCTCGCGCAAGACCTGCGCCTAGCCCAGCTAGCCACCGCGCTCGTGGTCTTCCCAATCGTCGGTTTCCTCATCTGCTTTCCGAGCCCAGTAATCAGTGTGCTGCTCGGCAGCCAGTGGGCTGAAGCCGGGGCGATGATACAGGCGTTATCCCTATTGCTACTGTACTTCAGTTTCTTTGTGCTCTACGAGCAGGCACTCATAGCCGTGGGGCAAGTCAGCGTCTTGTTCACGTTGGACGTGACTGGGCTCTTGCTGATCGTTATTGGACTGCTCGGCGTGACCGGGGCCTCACCTTCAGAAATCGGTCTTACCCGTGGCGCAATTGGCACGCTAAACTTGATTCTGATGGTCTGGGTGGCGCACCGTATGCTCCGTTTGCAAGCGGCAACTCCATACATAGGCTTTGCCATTACATCCGTAGCCGCCGCCACAGCAGGTACAACGACATTAATGACGGGTATCATAGCTACGCGTGAAAGCAATGACCTGGCCAACCTGCTATTGGGCGGAGGGCTCTATGCCGCTATCTATTTGCTTGGTATCTTCATTTACTTTGTGACGTCTAGCCTCCAAGACACTAACGGCGATGCCGCTAAACTTCTTGCTCGCGGTGCCGCAGGTTGGCCAGCAAAAAAAACACAAAAGGCTTCAATGTGAACGCTAGATACCGAACCATGCAATAGGAGCCTCCTCCTGCTTCACTCATTGCAACGAGTATAGTACCCATGCTTATCCACTGGATCAGACGAATCTACGATATATCGCCTCCAATGCGCTGAGTCTGAAATTTTCGGGTTAGTTGAAACAAGTTCATTGCTGTGGATTTAAAGTAAGAATGAAAAAAATCGCCATCGATGCAAGATTTCTCACAAGGAAGCAACGAGGCATGCCTGCCTATGTCTCAAAATTGTGTTCCATGATCCCTAAACAAATGCCTGATGTGAAATTCTACCTACTGATCAACAAGACCTATGAGCACAACGACAATGAGGAAAATTACAATCCAAGGCTCGAGGCACTCTCGTCAATCGGCAATGTTGTTATCCAAAACATCGAATCTGACGGCGAGCAGCTGTGGGAGCTATACAAGCTACCCAGATTTTTACGAAAAGCACGAATCGACGTCCTACACATGCCGACTAATCGCGTCTGTATGCTAACCTCGAAGAAACAGATAACCACAGTTCATGATTGCATGGAGCTTAAATATATCAAAAAAAACCACGGTATTCCGAAAACTGGCAGCCTCAAAAAGAAATTCTACCATTGGCGAAAACAAGTATACATAAAGCTCAACTACCGGTACGGCGTGGCTCGAAAAGCCAATAGGATCATCACGGTCTCTCACCACTCAAGGGAGTCAATAAGTGACCTGCTTAAAGTAAAAGCATCGCACATTACTGTTTGCAGACACGGAATGCCGGATGGATATGATGCGAATACCCGAAAGCCTTTAGCCCTAAGAAACGGTGTATTAATGCTCGGCGGGGAAAGCTTTCAAAAGAATTGCGAGGCCTCTGTAGCCGCCTACGCACAGCTTGACGAATCAACACGGCAAACTCATAAATTGACAATCTGCGGCTTTACCCAGCAACAAGATTCACTGATTCTTCGCACGATCAAACGCTACGGTATTGAAGATGACGTGGAACTGCTTGGCTGGGTTAGCACTGAGAAATTAGCATCTTACTTTTCGTCTTGCAGAGCGTTTCTCTTCGTTTCACGCGAAGAGGGATTTGGTTTTCCCTTGCTTCAAGCACTACACCTTGGTACCCCAACCGTAATTTCGGATGCCGATGTACTCACTGAAGTCGCAGGCGACACCTACCCTTGTGCGCCTGTAGATTGCGTGAACTCTATGAGTGAGCTATTGAGGGCGTACTTGAATGACGACGGCCTGTGGAAAAAGATAAGCGCTCAATCGATTGACGCATCTCAGAGGTTTTCCTGGAACGAGTCAATCAAGACTCATATTGAGGTGTATAGGTCGTTGCTGTGAGAACACCTCAAGAAAGTACTATACCCTCAAAGGCCGACCCGGTAGCCACGATAAAGCTCAGCAGAATTATCGCTGCTGGTTTATCGCGGTGAACATAAAAAACGCAGCGATTCTATCGTCGATTTCGGGGCTTTTCTCCAACATAATTGGATTACTCAATGTTGTTTTGGTTGCGCGCCTATTAACGCCGGAGGAGATCGGTGTGTTCGTTATTGCCTCCTCGCTAACACTTATTGCTTCTGAGTTGCGAACCATTGGAATAAATACCTATATAATTCGAGAGGCAAGCCTAACCAAACAAAAGGTCAGCAGGTGCATCGGTCTTGCTATCCTTTTTTCCTACGGCTTTGCCCTGTTTTTGATTGCCGCCTCATCACCTCTCGCTGCCTTCTACGGGAACAACAATATCCAGTATCTCTTAGTCATTCTTTGCGCTGGTTTTTTTGTCGTGCCGTTTACAGCTGCAACCAGCGCAACACTTTCACGCGACTACAGATTCAGGCGAGTCCTGCTCATACAAAATATAGGACCGCTCATTGGTCTAATCACAACCATAGGTCTTATTAAAGCTGGACTAAGTTACTTCTCCCTTGCTATTGGACAATCGGTGACTGCAGTCACTACTGTGATCATTGCTCGCGTCGTCCGCCCGTCCTGGATGTCATGGAAGCCACTCTTCTTCGGCTTAGGTGATGTACTGAAAGTAGGCACGCTCAGCTCCGGCATTCAAGTGATGCAGAAGTTCCAAACAATTATTCCAGATCTAGTTTTTGGACGCGTTGCCGGACCCGCTTTCACAGCGGTTTTTTCGCGTGCCATGGGGCTCCAGGTCTTCGTATATGGAACCTTGCTTACGAGTGTAAACAACATCGCGTTACCGTACTTTTCCTCGGAATCTCGGCAGCAGAATGACGTTGGTACTGCTTACATAAAAGCCTCAAACATAGTTAACTGCTTCGTGGTCCCGCCACTCGTGTGCGCGTCAATTTTAAGCGAATCGCTAATCTACGTGATGTTTGGAGAACAGTGGGGGGAGTCTGTCTTTTATGCACGGCTGCTCGGCATTTGGATGGTCTTGAGAGCTTTACACTACACAGCGTTTCCCCTACTGTTAAGTCTGAAGAGAGAAAGGCCGCTCTTCATCTCCAGGTTATTCAGTTTTTCTTTATTCGTCTTTGGTGTGGTAGGTGTGTCGGCACACGAACCAGAGCAGGTCGTATACGTCTTCCTTCTAGTAGGTTTAGTAGACTTCGCTGTACTAAGCCGATTGATCAAGAGGAATGTAGGAGTCGGCCTGGCCGACTACCTGCGGAGCAACATTAAGTCTTTTGTCGTGACCACAGCCTGCGCTGCTGTTGCTTACCTGATTTCCAGTACGACTAGTGATGGTGTAAGCCACACTGCCGCTATCCTGCTTTCAACGGCGATCCTTCCTGTAGTATGGGCCGGAACGATCTTCTACACCAGACATATTATAGGCGAAGTCGCTATTGGCCTATATAGAAAGATTAGCAATAGGCGGTGATATGCGCTTGAAATGTCCGGCTAAACCAAACTTTATGATTATCGGATCGGCTCGTTGCGGTACCACGAGTTTGCATAAGTACCTTCAGCATCATCATGACATTTTTCTTAGTGAGCCGAAAGAGACCAATTTTTTCTCTAGAGACCGTTTTTACTCAAAAGGAGAGAGGTGGTACCTCTCTCATTTCAAAACAACAGCATATGCCGTAGGGGAAGCATCAACGAGCTACACATCTGCACCAAATGTAAGCGAGACGCCACGCAGGATCAGGCAGCTGCTGGGCGAGAACATTAAGTTTATTTATATTGTTCGAGACCCAGTCGAAAGAATCCTCTCACACTATATACATTATGCCTTCCGCGGTCAGACGGTCGAGCCACTGGATAGAATTTTGGAAGAGAAAAAAAGCAGTATCATCAATCAAGGAAGGTACGCCTATCAGCTCGACCAATATTTACAGCATTTTGAGAAAGCGAATTTTTTCGTGACTACCTTAAACCAGCTAAAGGCCAAGCCTCAGGAGACAATGGAATCGTTATATAAATTTCTTGGCGTTAGGCCAATCCTTCTTCCTGCGGAGAAACAGGCGGTCCATAATAAAAACACTGAATTCATTGAGATGACAGAGTTCGGCAAAGCACTGATGCAGTTCTACAACCATCACTTTGAGCATTTAGCCCTTCCGTATTTCATCGGTCAGTCTCTAGAAAATATCGCTCGGCTGGGTGGACGCCGCTTTACAAAGCCGATTCTTAGCAGGCAAACCCTTGAAGATATAAGAAGCTTCTATGTCAATGACATGAGAAAACTTAAGGCGGAATGGGGAATTGATCTCATAGAATATTGGTAAAGTATCAAGTAGGCACCTCAGAATAAATCTAGGCGTAGGTATAAAATGGTCAGTATTTTTATCTTCTTTTCCTCGCAGATTGCCTGTTATATCCTGAGCCTAGCGAAGACTCCCGCCTTCTCAGTTGCGGGTTATATCTTGATTTATTTTTTATATGATAGTAGCCGCTGGTGGCATGCAAATGTCCCCGAGCTAAACTACTCTTTCTACATATCTGGAACCATATTAGTTTTGGCCTTTCATCACAGAAATAGCTCTGAGTCTGTATTTGGCGACAGAATCATTCTATTGCTTATTGTTTTGGGGGTCTACTATTATACGATAAATTTTTGGGCCGTGGCGCCCGACATCCATACATACGATGCGCTTAATTTTGTAAAACTGCTCTTAGTGGTTATTGCCTCGGTTAAGCTTGCCACAAGCAGACACGATCTCGAAAAACTCATATGGGCTTTTACGCTAGGCTGCGCCTATATTGGATACTATATTCTTGAAACCGGAAGAACGGCCTATGGACGTGTCGAAGGTGTCGGCGTTGTGGATGCGCCGGATGTCAACGGTTTAGCAGCCACGCTGGTTATCGGTGCTATCTTTTCATTGATGTTGTTTTGGTTCTGTAGGGGTTTTCAACGTCTTATCTCGATTGTATGCGGAGCTTTGATTGTCAACGCGTTGGTGCTCATGAATAGCAGAGGTGCTTTTCTGGGTGTACTGACCGGTGCTGGTTGGTTTGTACTTCAAACATATCGCTCTAGCTTTCCGATCGCACATAAGAAACTGAAAATACTCTCGCTCGTGGCAGCCGGAGCCACATGCCTGATGCTAGTAGTAGACCAGAGTGCCATCGATAGATTCTTATCGATAAAGGATGAAGCCGAGATCACTAAGGACAAGCAGACAGGCTACACCAGACTGTACTTCTGGGCTGCTGCATTTGAAATGTCGAAGGACTTCCCGTTTGGTGCGGGCGCTCGGAGCTTTATCGTTTTGTCACCAGAGTATATATCGGACGATATCAATACAGGAAGCTTAAGGAACAGAGCTGCTCACTCAACTTGGTTTCAAGCCCTTACTGAGACCGGCTATCCAGGTTTGATTATTTTGTGTCTTACATTTGCGACTGCTTTCATTTATCTGTTCAGGATAAAACAGTCTGCTTTGATATTGGGATCCTACCCATGGCACGTATTGGCCTTGGGCCTGGAGGCAGCGATGATTGGCCACCTGACCGCTATCAGTTTTTTGGACCGATTCAGGGGTGTGTCTTTATATATCCTCATATTGATGATAGTTGTTTGCTATCGGGCAGGTTCGGTTGATTCCAAGATCGGGAGAAAGTGATCAGGTTTTCGTCCCATTCATCGCCATCAAGAAAACTCGTATTATCGTTCTTATGGCTTCGATCGCCCTTTTGCGAATCCGTTGACAGGCTCTGAAAGCCGCAGTCTGAACTGAGTCGAGTTCCCCCACCCCGGGGTCCGGCGGAACGACCAGGCAGCTAATTTATTATGAGCCTTGACAGGGGTTATATTAAGACCGCCCATACATGCCACTGCGCTCAGCCTGAGGGCTGTGCCGTCCCCGGCTATAATGACGCCAGGCGGAGGTGCTCGATCGCGGGTATGCGCCTTTAGAAAGAGTTAGGAGGCCAAAAATGCTAAAGAGGTTTAAGGAAGCGCTGTATTGGCGATACAGCGAAAGTCTGGAGCCGACAATTGATCTGTATGGAAGTGTCCCCAAGTTTGTTCAATACCATCGACAACTGAGGACTCGGATTTCAAACAACCCGGTCGTTTATATCTATGCAAACAGGCGGAATATCGGCGACTATCTCTCTTTTCGAGGTGCCAAAGAAATTGTTGGCCTTAACGGAGGAGAGCTTTACTGCGCCAATGCTTGGAGCCGGCATATGCCGTCCTACCTTTCCTTGTGCCGTGAACGGAATATCGTGGCGATTGTTGGCGGTGGCGGTTTATTACAACCAGCGTTCGAGCATTTTTGGGGACAACTGCTGAATAGCAACATTAAGTTCATCCTCATAGGTATTGGCATCAATACAATGCCTGGAAGGGCTGCATTACCGCAACATTTGGTCAGCAAGATTGCACGTTCTGCTATGTGGTGCGGAGTTCGCGACAAGTTTACTCAGTCGGAACTGGGAGCCTACCGCGTTAACCCTGTTCGACTGGGTATCTGCCCGAGCGTCAACTTTATTCACTCAATGGGATCATTTTCGGCCAAGCGATCCAACACTTTGCTTCACATAGTCCATGGGCCTGATCTACGCATGGCTGGGGCGGACGTAGGTAAAATACGAGATAATCTCATTAAATTTTGCTCGGCAAGCGGACTGGTTTATAGACAATCAGACAATATGGGAACCAATTACCGTTCCGCAGTACGTCAAATATCTTCCGCCGCGATTGTTGTCTCCAGTCGCCTTCATGGGTGCATTATCGCCTTGGCAACCAACACGCCGTTCATTCCTCTCATTTGCGATGAGAAGATGAGATTTTTTCTCGACACCCACACTAATTTTTCGGGGAGCGACCCGGTCGACTTTCACCAACAGCGCCTCGTCGAAGAAGCATGCGCTGCGAAGATGACATACGACACGCCTGTTGCCACCCACGGAATAGCTGAAAAGGTCAGATATAATTACCGGCTTGGGAAGGAGATAGAGAATATCATCGTTGAACTCCACGATGATCGCTAAAACTCTAACCAGCTATTGACTAAAAGAACTCATTTCTCCGAGCCGGCTCTGGCGACGCCCGGGCGCGCCAGTCGGTGCTCAGATTCGGGAAATACATTTACGTTTCCTCTTGTCTGGCTTATCATTGAGATATGCAACTAGTATCCGTCGTCATGTCCTGTTTCAACTCAGAGCGTTTCTTAAACGAAACAGTCGAAAGCATTCTTAAGCAAACTTATGGCAACTTCGAGTTTTTGATTGGGGATGACTGCTCCACGGATCGAACGCGTGATTTACTGAAAACATATGAGGACCCTAGGGTAAGAGTCTTCTACAATAGTGTAAATCTAGGATGTTACAAAACAGCGAACGCCCTTATCGGCAAAGCAAATGGCAGCTTGATAGCTCGCATTGATAGTGACGATGTTGCTACGCCGGATCGGCTAGCGAAGCAAGTCGCTTTCCTTAATTCAAATCCGTCTGTTGGGTGCGTTGGCTCTAACTTGACACTCATCGATGAGAGCGGTGACGAACTTACTCACTGGGATTATCCTGAAGAGGACGAATGCATTCGGTGGGCGCTAATGTTCAACAGTGCCATAGCCCATCCAAGTTCAATGTTCAGATTGAGTGCCTTCAATGCAATTGGAGGGTATGACGAGGATCTGCACGCTGCGGCCGACTACGACTGCTGGGTAAGAATGTCTAGAGTTTGTCGGCTCCACAATTTGCAGCAACGCCTTGTGAAGTACCGCATCCACGAAAATACCGTATCCTCTGTAAGGACGGACTTACAGCACTCTATAAGATCTAGGGTTTCCCAGATGGCCATCAGGGAGAGCTGTGGGCTTCAATTGGGAGCAAGCTTAACCTTCATTGATAGCCACAGTCACAACGACATCAATGAACTTAGAACCACACTTAATAGGTTAGCACTAGAATTTAAGAAAAACTATACAAGTGCTACGGTCGATGGTTTCATCAATTATAGCGTCCAAAGCTTATTATATGAGCAGATATGTAAACTGCCATACGGTCGTCGACTCATCATTGCCCTCTTCAACAGTTTCAATATGAAGCCTAGGCAGCGCCTGACTATGGCCTGTCCGGAAGCTCTGAAACGAATACTGCGTAGAAACATTAATGTGTATTAAAGCATTTCGCGCAACTTAAAGAGCAACCTACTCCCCATCCAACTGGAGGCGTCGGTGCAACATGCGCTGCCAAAAAGGAAGGGCGTTGTTTCCTGGAGATCCGAGATGCGGATCTTCTTCAGAAGTGGTCCATTTCTCCCCGATCAAAATCTCCGCGCCCGGCCCAGGCATGCGCGGCTCTTGGTGAACTGCAGGATCATCGGCACGAGGCTCCTGAGTGGGTATCGTTGGAGGGTCTTCGGATCCGGTGTCGACTGTGGACACCAGCTCGAGATTGTAAACTAATAGCACGGGTTGGCGCTCATAGCGGCTCTGAAGCGGATCGGCATCGTTAATCATCAAATAAAGTCGTTTTGTCGAAGGCTCAAAATCAGCCCCGGAGATTTCTTTTCCTAGCGTGAATACGGGCCAGTATCCATACTCAAACGGCCGGAGAGAATGTGGTGCGACTGTACCTCTATTGCTTTTTATTATTTCCTCCTTTTTGTATAGCCAGTAGTAACTACCAGTATCGAGATGATCGTAGGCACAGTAGCCTGCGCATTGAGTACCGTTATCCTGCTTTATTTTATAGCCTACGCCGCTTTCGTGTCCCCCTGAGCTCCCTAAAACTAAGTAGTTGTAATCCTCAGGCACAAAGAAACCGTGCACGGCGGCGGAAAGATGAGTCCAGACGTTATTCGCTCCACTACGATTTCCAAGGTCGTGATGCAAGGGGTTGGAGAGGGAGTAATCAAGGACTGCTTTAGCAGGCACCTGCGCACTTCGGACGGAGCGGGACACTATCACAGCCGGATCCCAGAGAAAGAGCGATGGGCCCATGCTGGAACGGCTGTTTATGGGTAAGTTACTAGCAAAGCCCGCGAGATAAGGCGCGCCAAGCGTAGACTTTAGTGGATCCGGTACTTCGCTCATCCAACCCGCCGAATGTGTTGCGCCCTGCAACCTAAAGTATCCCCTTAAGGTAGAAGTAAGATTCCACGCATCGTCAAAAACTACAGTGGTTTGGAGGTTGTCCGCATCTGCGTCGTAATACTCGGCCACATTGACAACCAGTGCTCCATTAAACAGCTCGATACCAGTAACGCGCGTTGGCAAATTCCCTTCCGAAACCGGCGGATCAATTTTTACGAATCCATCAACGACTGGTGCGATCGGGTAGTCCTCAATGTTGCGGGAGAATACGGGCGCCGGCAGCTCATAGCGCGCAATACTGAAATGGTGGGTGTGGCCGGCTATCCAGAGGCTTCCGCCGTTTTCAGACACCGCTATCGGCCCTGTGTTGTAGGCCACCCGCGACGTGCCGAACGTACCAGCTTGCAAACGGATTCCGCCCTGGAAGCTAAGCTCATAGCGACCAGCCAGCATGGCGGTGTCAGGCAATGTATCCGCAGGTAATACTGGAGATATGATTGCGAGTGCAGCCGCGGTCCTTGAGACAAGCCTCCGAGCTTGGTCGCCTACGCCATCCTTCAAACTTTTTTTCCGCCATATGACAAGTTTATTTTCTCCTGCTGCGGCTCCGCAGATGAGTCTTGACCACCAGACTTCGTGGTATTGCCCTGCCTCTGCTAATAGCCGCGCCACGATGTCCGCAGTATATCAATAGCACGGCGCCAGAGGGAGCCGCTTGTGTTGCTTTGGAGCGCGGCTCTACCACCGTCGAGCCCGACAATCGCCTTGTTGGTACGATTGCCCACGATCTTGACACCCCGGGTTGTTTCGAACCGATATTCGATTGCGTGCGGGTAGCTGTGCGCCAGCTCAATGACATTGTTGGCCACCAATGTACCCGGGCTGGACTCCAGGGCAATGCCGACATCGCTGAAAGGGTCATCGCGACGGGTGTGCAGGATGACATTGCCGAGGATAGCGCCACCATTATTACCGTTGGCCGGGTCAGCCGTCAGGCCGAACCCGATACCCCGGTCCGAATTGATGATCAGGTTGTTCTTCACGGTGTTGTCGGCACTGCCCTTCCACAGGTGGATAGCGTGCTCAGCCACGCGCCCGGCGGGGCTAGCGATATTGCGGAAGGCGTTCTCACTGATCACCCACCCGCGTCCACCGTGCATGTCCAAACCGCCGATATAGTACTGCGGGCCGAAGCGTGCACTGTACGCAAACATATTGTTGTGCAGTTCTCCGAAATCGGCAGAAACGTCTTCTCCTTCGACTTTACTCACCTTGAACAGCTGCTCCCAGCCGTCTCGCAGTACACAGTTTGTCATTTTAAAGAAATCCGCATCGGCCTCGCCGCGCAGTTGCACGAGGTGGTTACCTGCCCGCTCTAGTGTAAGCCCTGATAGGCGCACCCATTTGCCGCTGACCACCACGAGGTTGCCGGCGCCCTGCCGCATACCACGCCCACGCAGGATAGCGCCGCTCGGACCCTGGCTGACGGACTCCAACACAACGCGATCGCCGCTAATGTTGAGCACACGATCGAGTTCATAAACGCCATCACGCAGAGCAACGGTGACGCCCCCTGTCTCGTTACCGGCCTTGACGGCCGCTAGAAGCTCCTCAGCTGTGCTTACGACGATGCGCTCATCAGCCCGCAGCACACCAGAAAAAAACAGGCCCAAGAACAGTGCAGCCGCAAGCCGGATGGAGCCGGCCTGCCACCAGCATAAGCAGCACCCAGTCTGGCCGCTCATCGCAGCGCCTCATGTGCCGGGGCAATGTTCCGGGCCCAGTTAAACTGTTCCTCGACCAGCGCCCGAGCCAGCACACCTAGCTTGTCGTATTCATTCGCGATCAGGCGTTCCAGGGCTGCTACGTAATCCACCGGGCTGTCACAGCAGAGTACGGTCTTACCGTGCTCTGCCGCTATCCCCTCCAGACCCGCGCTGCTAGAAAGGACCGGCCGGGCCATGGCCATTGCTTCCAGCACCTTGTTCTGCACCCCGCGAGCGATACGCAGCGGTGCCACCGCCGCCAGGGCGAACTGCAGGTAAGGTCTGACATCCTCGACCCTGCCAGTGACGGTAACACCCGGCAACTCGGCGAGCTTGACGACCGCCGGCGTGGGCTTGCTACCCACGATGTAAAAAGCGACTCGCGGGTTGCGCGCCCGCACCAATGGCAGCACCTCGTGAGCGAACCAGGTCACCGCGTCCACGTTCGGCCAGTAGTCCATCGCGCCGGTGAACACCAGCGGCAACTCGTCTTCGGCATAGGGAGTGGATTGCTCCGGCCGTGGACGGAAATAACAGCTATCAACGCCGTTGTTGAAATGAGAGACGCGCTCGGCAGCACCCGGCGCGAGGGTGCGGAACAGGGTCGCTTCCCTTTCAGAAACGAGGAACGTGCGCACAGCCAACCCGGCTGCCTCGCGCTCGGCCTTCAGCAGGGTGCGTGCCTCGCGCGCATACACCGCTGACAGCGGCCACGGCCGACTGGCGGCGTACTGCCGCCATTTGTCTGAATCCACATCGACGAGGTCGATGACGGTCTTTCTGACTCTCTCACCCGCCCCCGTTCCCGGCCGCAGGTATTGCGCCATCGGGGAGCAGAACACGAGCGCCCGCTCAATGGCATGTGCCGCAACTCGCTCGTCAGCCCAGCGCTGAAGTGCGGCGCTACGGTAGTAAGCAAGCGACAGTGCCTCGCCCTTGAGCAGCGCGAGCGCACTGAGGAGCCTGGCGCGGCGGGGTGCCAGGGGCAGGAATAGCGCATCGGCGCAGCGCCCCCGGACGGTGTCTTCGTAGCGGTGATCCGCGGGGTCATCAACAAAAGTGGCCAGATAGACAGCAAAGTGATCGGCCAACCAATCGAGCAAGTGCCAGGACCGTATCTTGTCCCCCTTGTTGGGCGGGTAGGGGATGCGATGGCACAGAAAGAGCAGTGGGGGCTTCGCGCTCAAGAGCTACGCACGTACCTGGTTCGATTCGTGGCGGCAACAAGCCTGCAACGCCTCCGGCAAAGTCAGCGGCGGCGCCTCGCCAGCGATCTGCCTGTGGAAAACACGGTCCATGCGGCCCCAGGAAAAATCCCGCAACAATCGCCGCAGCCGTGGCTCGGTGCGCGCCAGGTTGAGATAGTGCCGAAAGCGGGCCTTGCGCGACAGGCCTGCGGTGCGCGGCTGCGAGGCATCGATCTCCCAGGGATGAAAATAGAAGTGAGCGCTCTCGCGATCATTTTCGTTCACCTGCCGCAGAGCCCAGCGCGAGAACGCGTAGGGAAACAGGCGGAACCAGCCGCCGCCACCGCAGTTCAACCGGCGGCCCGCCACGGTGATCGTGGTGACGGGGATTTCCGTCAGCCGCCCGCCCGCGGTGAGAAAGGCGAAGCGCGGCGCTTCCGGCATGCCGTACAGGTCGTGGCGCAGCGGGGCGATGCTCGAGCTGTAGCGATAGCCCAGGTCCGCCAGCACGTCATGGGCCCACAGGTTCTGCGCGCCGATGGAATAGCTGGCAGCGCGGTAGCCATTGACGGCACAGCCGCCCAGGTCCTCGAGAAAGGCCTTGGTGCGGCCGGCATCCTCGCGGAAGCCCTCCGGCGACTGGTTCACCACGCGCACATGCTCCCAGCCATGGCTGGCCAGCTCGTGCCCTTCGGCGACGATGCGCTGCACCATCGCCGGGCAGCGCTCGGCGACCCAGCCCAGGGTGAAGAACGTCGCCTTGACACCGTGTTCGTCGAAGAGCGCCAGAATACGATCGACGTTGCGCTCCACCCGCAGTTCCAGCCGGTCCCACTCAGCGCGGTGCACGGCCTGCTCGAAGGCGGAGACCTGGAAATAGTCCTCCACGTCCACGGTCATGGCATTGCGGATGGCGGTCACAGGCCCTGACCCGGGATTCCCCGCGCGCCTGCGCCGCCAGCACCACGTGCGCCACCCGCGCCACCTGCGCCACCTGCGCCACCTGCGCCACCTGCGCCACCTGCGCCACCTGCGCCACCTGCGCCACCTGCGCCAAAATTGAAACGCAGGCTGAGGGAGAGGCGGTGCTCCTCGAAAGTGTTGAAATTACCGCCGACGGCACCGGCCACGCCCGTGCCCTCCTGGTCCGTGTAATCGTAGCGCAGCGTCAGCACCGCATCCCGGCCCAGGCGTCGGCGCAGGCCCACACTGCCGCCCCAGGCCTCAAGGCCCTGAGCCCCGCTTAACCCGCCGAAAAGAAGGCTGCCTTCGTTTTCCCGGTACCGCATGCTCAGGTCAAGTGTCGTTCCCGGGCCGATGCGGCGCGACACGGTGCCACTGATACTGCGGAATTCACCCTCACCATTGTCCAGCGCGCGGGTCTGCTGCGAATCGGCACCCCGCAGCGTAAACGTCGTTCGCCGCGCCTCGAAGCGATAGGCCAGCGTGAAACGTTCGTTGAGTACCGGGCCCTGGCCGATGAAAGTCGGGCTGCCCGCCCCGGGCAGGGGCTCGCCGGGGCTGCCGAGGCCCGGGTCCAGCGGGTCATCCGGGTCGAAGGCGCCGCCGGCGCCGCGGATATTGCGGGGGAATTGCAGGTCCCGCAGGTACTCGGCGCGCAGGTTCGTGCGCTTGTGCCGGTAGTCGATGGCGAAACGCGGCGTCTCACCGAAGAAGCGCTCGCCATAGCCCGCGTCCAGCGTCACCCGCTCGTTGGGGGTGAAGCGCACGCCGAGGTCCCAATAGTCACCGTCCGTCTCGTTGTCCGCCGAGACGAAATTGTTGTCCTCCTCGCCGGCATAGCCGTTGAGCTGCCAGCGGCGCGACAGGTTCAAGGCAGCGCGCACCTCCAAGCGGGCGAGGCGGTTGTCGAACTCCGGGAGCGCCCCCTGCCGCTCGAAGGTGATCTCCGAGTAGTTGCCGCGCAGCCCGGCGCTGAAGCGGCTGGCTTCGGGCACCATGCCGATATCCAGCTCCGCGCGGTCTTCCTGCGAGTCGCCCAGGGCGCGGTTGAAGGAGTTGTACTGCTCGTTGTAGTTGTAGCGCAGGAAGGTGGCCCAGCGCTCGCCATAGCGGCGATCTATGCGGGCCCCGGCGCCCCAGCGGTAGGTGATGTTCGTGTTACCGGTGGCGTTGATGTTGTCGTCACCGCCTGCGGCGAAGGGGTTGAGGGGGTTCTGCGCCGCAAAAGCATCCGCTTCCAGGTAAAAGAGGTTTTCCAAGGCCTCAAGCTCACCGAACGCGTTGCCCCTGGGCGCCCAGGTCTCGCGGTTTACCTGGTTGCCAAACCCGCCCTGGGGGCAGTCGATGTCGCTCTCGCCCAGGGTGTTGTACTCCACGGCGCCGCGCAGGGCGAAGTCCAGCCGGTCGCCGTCGGCCTGCAGGTTAACACGCGGCGTGACCGTCCCCACCGGCTCACCCTGCTCGTCGTCCGGCGCCCGGCAGATGTTCGTGGAGTAGTAGGAGCCCACGGTGAGCCCGGCGCCACGGGTCCACTCCGCGGCGGCAGCGCCAACGGACCCCAGCACCCCGCTGACCAATGCGCTGCCGGCGGCCAACAGAAAGACATTGCACTGGCCCCGCATCATGCGCTGCCCTCAGCCCGCTCGGTGTCCTTGTAGCGGTCGCTGCCGTACTCGGCGTAGCCCTGGCCGTAGCCGTAATAGCCATAGGTGCCCACGCCGAAGATGCCGCTGCGCCGGCGCGAGGCCCGGTTCAGCATTACGCCCACCATCTTGTCCGCGCCGATATGCTCCAGCCCTTCCTTCACCGCCGCCTGCGGCGTCACATCCGCTGAAGCCACGAAGACAATCTGCCCCATGAAGGAGGCGAGCACGCCGGCCTCCGTAGTGAGCAGCAGCGGCGGCGAATCGAAAACGATAACCCGGTCCGGGTAGCGGTTGGAAAGCTCGATCATGAGCTGCTGCATGTCGCTACTCGCCAGCAGCTCCGTGGCATGCTCGCTGGCATTACCGGCCGGGAGCACCCGCAGGTCCGGCAGGTTCGTGCGCAGGATCACGTCCCCCGGGTCTGCCACCGCCCCGGTGAGCAGGTCGATAAGCCCGGGGGCATCCTCCGGCACACCGAGTTGCTTGCCGGCCGTCGCACGCACCACGTCCGCATCGACGAAGAGCACGGTCTTGTCCTTCTCCATGGCGATACTCATGGCCAGGTTGATCGACGAGAAGGTCTTGCCGTCGCCCTGCAGGGCGCTGGTCACCATGACCAGGTTCGGGTAATCGATGCTGGCGCCGCCACGGCCGCTGATGTTTCGCAGCAGCGGCCGCTTGATCGTACGGAATTCCTCCGCCGTACGGCTGCGCGGCACGAGGGGCGACAGGAAGCCCTGTGCCTGCAGCGCCTCGAAGGGAATCTCGATCACCGGCTTGTCGAAGTCCGCGGGCGCGGCGGCGGTCTCTTCTGCGCCTGAGGACGCTTCGCTCCTTGCCGCTGCCTGCACCGCGCCTGCCACCGCCTCGGGCGGGGAAGGGGGGCGCCCCGGCTGGCGGCTGACCATTTCCTCCGGCGTCGACGGGGCCGGCTCGGCCGGCTCTCTACGCTTCTGGCCCGCTTTCAGGGCTTTCTCGATGATGCTGCTCATAGGGGTAACAGCTCCGGCGCGACCACCACGCCCCCGAAGACCCCCACCAGGAGCAGCAGGCAGGTAGCGAAGGCAGCGTAGTGCAGGCGGTCCGCGCGCAGTTCGGCCGCCGTTTTGTTGAAGGTGACGACGCCGAGCAGCGGCAGCCCGGTGGCGTCCGCAAGCGAGCGCGCATCGACGACCATGGGCCGCAGCAGCGACAGCAACAGCGCCAGCCCCGCACCCGCGCCGAGCGCCACGACGAGCACACCGGCGTTCAGCAACAGCTTGTTCGGCTCGCTCGGTTCCAGGGGCACGAAGGGCGGGTCGACCACGCGGAAGGTCACGTCGCTCGCGCTGTCCTCCACCCCCTGGGAGAGCCGGGCGGATTCGCGGCGCTCAAGCAGTTCCTGGTGCTGGGCGCGCACGACCTCGTAGTCCCGGTTCAGGGCCTTGAGCTGCGCTTCCACCTCGGGGATCTGCGTCACCTTGCCCGCCAGCTCCGCCTCCCGTCGCTCCAGTTCCGCCACCCGGACCTCGAGCTCGGCGACGTTCGCCTCCGCCTCGGAAAGCAGCGTCTGCACATCCTGGTAGAGCGGGTTGGCCAGCCGGCCGGGGGAGTCGCCAGGCGCTTGGAGGGCGGCTTCCCGCTGGGCCTCGAGTTCACCGATCAGGCCGGTGATCTGCTGCACCTCCGGGTGCTTGTCGGTATAGCGCGAGAGCAGGCTGTCGAGCTTGATGCGCAACTGCTGCAGCCGGGCGTCGATCGGCGTCATGATCCCGGAAGCCACCAGCCGGTCGATGCCATCCTCACCGCCGCCGAGCTGGCCGGCGAGCGCGTCGCGGCGTTTCCTGGCGGCGTCGAGGTCCAGGCGGGTCTCGTCCAGGGCGTTGCGCAGGGTCTCGAGGCGGGAGTAGTAATCGGAGCCCCGCTGGCCCGGCAGCACGTCCACATTCTGCTGCTTGAAGCGGGCCAGCCGGTTCTCGGCCTCGATGAGCCTGCGCTCGTACTGGGCGATCTGTTCGTCGAGGAAACTCTCGGCGTCATTCGTGTCGCCACGTTTTTCGCTCAACGAGCTTTCAATGAAGACCGTTATGAGGGATTGCGCGATGCGACGGGCAGTCTCGCGGTCGCGGTCGCGCACGCTGATGTTGTAGAGAGACTGGTTACCGCGCTGGCCGCTGAGCGACATCGACTCCCGCAAACGCTCGATCAATTTTTCCTGCTCGGCCGGCGTGGTCGCCTCGAGGTCGAGGTCCGTCATGCGCGCCAGCTTCTCGAGATTCGGCCTGCTGAACAGGGTACTGCTCATCATGCGCACCCGCTGATTGATATCCGGGGTGATCGCAAGCCCGCGCAGCAGCGGGCGCAGGACCGAACTGGTATCGACGTAAACCCGCGCCGTGGCGACGTAGGACTCGGGCATCTGCCACACGAAGGCCCAGCCCCCCAGGGCGACGACCCAGGCCACGCCCAGGGCGAGCCAGCGGTGGCGCCAGACCCCCCAGACATAGCTCAGGATCTGCGCGATGGTTTCCTGCATGCCGGTCTCCGCGCCCGTCCCGACGCTAGAACCAGGACTCGGAGATGATCACGATATCGCCGGGCATGAGCGCCATGTCGGCGGAGATATCGCCGTCCTTCAGCAGGTCATCGAGGCGCAGGCCGTAGGAGCGCTGCTCTCCGCCGTGGCGCCGCACCAGGACGGACTTGTTGCCCGCGGCGAACTCGGTCATCCCGCCCACGGCGATCATCAGGTCCAGGAGCGTCATCTCCTGGCGGTAGGGCACACTCTGCGGTTCGGTGGCCTCGCCGACCACGCGCACCTGCTGCTCCGGCATCCCCACAAAGCCGTTGACGATCACGCTGACCACTGGCTGGCGCACGTACTCGGCGTAGGCCTTCTCGATATCCCGGGCCAGTTCCGTCGGTGTCTTGCCGCTGGCGCGCAGGTCCTCCACCAGCCGGGTGGTGAACTTGCCGTCCGGGCGGACGATCGACTGGGTGGTCAGTTCCTCGTTGCCCCAGACGAAGATCTCCATGGTGTCGCCGGGGCCGATCACGTAGTTGTAGTCGGGGGCGTCGAAGCGCTCGCCGGGTGGTACCGGCGGGTTGCCGCCGCAGGCGGCAAGTAGGCAGGCAGCGGTGACCGCTCCCAGCCAGCCCAGGTATCGCTTTGTGATGTCCGTGCGCATGGTGTGTACCTTTTGTCGTTCTCGCTTTGTCGTTCTCGCTTTGTCGTTCTCGCTTTGTCGTTCTCGCTTTGTCGTTCTCGCTGTCGGGAATCAGGGGCGGCGCATGCCGCCGAACAGGCCGCGGCGCACCGGCTGCGGGCCCTCCGGGGAATCATCACCGCTGCCGCCGCCGGCCGCGCCCTCCGCGCCGTCGTTGGGCACCGGCGCCAGGGCGGGCTCGCCGCGGGCCGCCGCCACGGCGAAGTCATTGTCCGCGAAGCTGTCGCCTGCGGCCAGGTTCTCGTCCTGCAGTTCCTGGATCACCTCGCGCAGGTCATCAACGCCGAGCCGGTGCAGCCCTTCCACGCCGCCGTGCAGGAACAGGCGGCTGCAGATCAGGTTGATGCGCCGTGGCACACCCTCGCTGAACTTGTGGATGAGCGGGAACACGGCCTCGGCAAGCGCCGGGTCCCCGCACCAGCCCACGGCCTCGAGGCGGTGGCGTACGTAGGCTTCGGCCTCGTCGGGCTCCAGCGCCCGCAGGTGGCTGGCGGCGACGATGCGCTGGTGCACCTGCTCCATCTCCGGCCGCAGCACCAGCTCGCGCAGCTCGGGCTGGCCGAGCAGGAAAATCTGCAGCAGCGGCTTGCCACCCTGCTGGAGGTTGGTGAGCAGGCGCAGCTCTTCCATGGCCGAGAGCGACAGGTCCTGCGCTTCGTCGACGATGAGCAGCGCCCGGCGCCCCTCCCGGTGCCACTTCTGGAACAGGCGGGAGAGCGACTGCAGGAGCGTGCCCTTGTCACGGATGGCGATATCCACGCCGAACTCGTAGGCGACCATGCGCAGAAGATCGTCGGCCTCGAGCTGGGAGCAGACCAGGTGCGCGGTAGCCGCGCGCTCGTTCGCCAGGTCTTCCACCACCGCGCCCACGAGCGTGGTCTTGCCGGTGCCCGGGCGGCCGGTCACCATGACGAAGCCCTCGGCGCGCATGAAGGCATAGGCCATGTAGGCCCGCGCGCGCTTGTAGCTGCGGTGCTGAAAGGCAAAGTGGTGATCCGGGCTCAGCCGGAACGGCTCTTTGCTGAATCCGTAAAAGATGTCGTACATGCGGCGTCCTCGCCGACGTGTCCTTCATGCGGGGTGTGCAGGGCCGTGTACGGCCGGCGCGCGGCCAGCCCCCTGCAACCCGCGTTGCTGTTTGCATCCTAGTGTGTACCCGGTCCGTGACGGCCGCAAGCTCGGCAACGCCTGATTGCTCCGCTTTGTGAGGCTGCTCACAGCGAGGGCCGCGCTGTTTCGGCGGCGCGCTATCCCGGCAGTGCTATCCCGGCAAGGCCACCTCGGCAGCAGGCGCGGCGGAGAGCACAGCAGCGGGCCGCAAACGGGGCCGCCGCGGGCACGCGGGCACAACACCCCACCACACCCGCCATCACAAGCCCCCCATCATAGACCGCGGGCGCGCCGCATTTACACTGCGCCGGAAGCACTATACCGTGCCTCAGGGTGTGCGAAGCGGCAGAGCGATAGCACGTGGTCGACAACATCATCCTGGTGACGCATGCGGCGGCGGGGCTGAGCTTCGGCCTCCTGCTGGCCCTGCTCACCGCCCGCTGGCGCCTGCGGCCCCTGGGCCCGCCCCTGGCGCTGGCGGCCGCCGCGACACTGGCCTGGGGCGTCGTGATTGCCGCCGGCAGCCTGGCGCCCTACCCGCCCCTGCGCGCCATCCAGTTCGCCGAGCTCGCCCGAAACCTGGCGTGGCTGGCTTTCCTGCTCGCGCTTCTCGGCTTCCAGCAGGGTGACGCACAGCGCTGGCTCGGGCGGCGGTGGCTGCCGGGGTTCACGGTGCTCGCCGCCGCCTCGCTGGGCCTGGTCGCCTTCGCGCCGCAGCTGGCGGCAGCGCTGCCGGGCGCCCTCGATGGCCGCGACCTGGTGGTCGTGCTCTGGCTGGCGCTGGCGATCGCGGCGCTGCTGCTGATCGAGCAGGCCTACCGCAACGCCGTCACCGCGGAGCGCTGGGGTATCAAGTTTCTGTGCCTCGGCCTCGGCCTGATCTTTGTCTACGATCTCTTTCTCTACGCCGAGGCGCTGCTGTTCCGGCAGCTGAACCCCGCCTTCTGGGCCGCCCGCGGCCTCGTGGTGGCCCTGGCGGTACCGCCGCTGCTCGTCGCCCTGGCCCGCAACCAGAGCTGGCGCCTGGACGTGCACCTGTCCCGGCACGTCGTGTTTCACACGGTCACGCTCATGGGCGCCGGCTTCTACCTGCTGGCCATGGCCGTCATCGGCTATTACATCAAGTACCTCGGCGGCAGCTGGGGAGGGGTGCTCCAGGCCACCTTCCTCGCCGCGAGCGCCCTGCTCCTCGCCACGCTTCTTTTTTCCGGCAGCCTCCGCGCACGGCTGCGGGTGCTGCTCGCCAAGCACTTTTTCAGCTTCCGCTACGACTACCGCGAGGAATGGCTCAAGTTCACCCGGGCCCTCGCCCGGCTGGAGGGCGATATTCCCGAGGGTGTCCTGCGCACCATGGCGCCGCTCGCCGGCAGCAACGGCGGCGCGCTCGTGGGCCGCGAGCCGGACGGGGCGCTGCGGCTGCTCGCGCGCTGGCAGCTCGACGACCCGGTGCCCGGGGACCTGGGCGGGCTCCCGGGCTGGATCCGCCGCAGCGGCTGGGTGGTGGACCGCGACGAGTGGCGCCGTGCGCCGGACCTCTACCAGGGGCTGCAGTTCCCCGCGGGCCTGGCCGGGGCCGGCTGGCTCTGGCTCATCGTGCCGCTGTTCTTCCAGGACGACCTGGAAGGCCTGCTGCTGCTGCGCGCCGGCGACGACGAGCGGCGTCTCAACTGGGAAGACCGGGACCTCCTGAAGACCGCGGGACAGCAGGCCGGCGCCCTCCTCGCCCAGCACCGGGCGAACCGGGCCCTGGTGGAGGCGCGGCAGTTCGACGCCTTCAACCGCCTCTCCGCCTACGTGATTCACGACCTCAAGAACATCCTCGCCCAGCAGTCGCTCATGCTCACCAACGCCCGCAAGCACCGCGACAACCCGGCCTTCGTCGACGACATGATCGCCACCGTTGCCAGCTCCGTGGAGCGCATGGAACGGCTTATGGGGCAGATGCGCAGCGGCCTGCGCGAGGCCGAGGCGGCGCCCGTGGAGCTGGGCACGCTGCTCGCGGCGGTCGTCGAGCGGCGCGGCGCCCGGCAGCCGGCGCCCCGGCTGGCGCCACCGGCCCGCGCCTGCACCGTGATCGGCGACCCGGAGCGCCTGGGTACCGTCTTCGGGCATCTCGTGCAGAACGCCCAGGAGGCCACAGCGGCAGACGGCGAAGTGCAGCTCGCCCTCGACTGCGACGGCGCTACAGCCCGCGTCACGGTGCGCGACAACGGCTGCGGCATGGACGCCGACTTCCTCCGCGACCGGCTGTTCCATCCCTTCGAGTCCACCAAGGGGCTCACGGGCATGGGCATCGGCGCCTTCGAGTCGCGGGAATACGTCCGCCAACTCGGCGGCGACATCACCGTCGAGAGCGAACCAGGCGCCGGCAGCACCTTTACGGTCACCCTGCCGCTGGCGGATGCGCAAAGTTGTGAACCGGGCACGCCCGCGGGCGGCCGGGCCGTGGCAGACTGGGCGGCAGGTGAGTGAGACGGAACGGGCCGTGAGCAAGGCATCCAAACCACTGCTGGTGATCGAGGACGACAAGGGGCTGCAGAGCCAGCTGCGCTGGGCCTTCGACGGCTACGAGGTGATCGTGGCCGGTGATCGCGCCGAGGGCATCGCCGCCCTGCGCCGGCACCAGCCCGGCGTGGTGCTGTTGGACCTCGGCCTGCCGCCGGACCCCGGCGGGGTCACCGAGGGGCTGGCGGCGCTCGCCGAGATCCTCGCCCTGGCGCCCGAGACCAAGGTGATCGTGGTCACCGGCGACAACGACCGCGGCAACGCCGTCAAGGCCGTGGCCGGCGGCGCCTATGACTTCCACCAGAAGCCGGCGGACCCGGAGCTGCTGGCCCTGCTCGTGGACCGGGCCCAGCACGTTTACGAGCTGGAGATCGAGAACCGGCGCCTGCAGCGCAGCGAGGAGAACATGCCGCTGGCCGGTATCATCGCGACCAGCCCGGAGATGCTCAAGGTCTGCCGCACCGTCGAGAAGATCGCCCCCACGGACATCACCACCCTCCTCCTCGGCGCCTCCGGCACCGGCAAGGAGCGCTTCGCCCGCGCACTGCACGAACTGAGCCCGCGGGCGAAGGGCAAGCTGGTGGCCATCAACTGCGCGGCGATCCCCGAGAACCTGCTCGAGAGCGAGCTCTTCGGCTACGAGAAAGGGGCCTTCACCGGCGCCAGCCAGACCACGCCGGGGAAGATCGAGTACGCCGATGGCGGCACCCTGTTCCTCGACGAGATCGGCGACCTGCCCCAGGACCTGCAGGCCAAGCTGCTGCGCTTCCTGCAGGAGCGCGTGCTCGAGCGGGTCGGCGGGCGCAAGGAGATCCCGGTGGACACGCGGGTCATCTGCGCAACGCACCAGGACCTCGAGCAGCACATCGCCGACGGCCGCTTCCGCGAGGACCTCTTCTACCGCGTCAGCGAGATGTCCATCCGCATCCCGGCGCTGGCCGAGCGCACCGGCGACGCCCTGGTTCTCGCCAGGGCCTTTCTCGCCCGCTTTGCCGGCGAGCACGGCGCCCCGGTGAAGGGCTTCGACCAGTCGGCCATTGACGCCATCGGCCGCTACCGCTGGCCGGGCAACGTCCGCGAGCTCGAAAGCCGGGTCAAGCGCGCGGTGATCATGGCCGAGGGCAGCCAGGTCAGCGCCGAAGACCTGGAGCTGGAGGACGCCCTCGGCGATGACGGCCCGGAGGCCCTGCCCCTGAACCTGCGCCAGGTGCGCGAGAGCGCCGAGCAGCAGGCGATCATCCGCGCCATGGGCTATGCCGGCGGCAACATCTCCGAGGCGGCGACACTGCTGGGCATCACCCGGCCGACGCTGTATTCCATGCTCGACAAGTACGGAATGAAATAGATGGCAGCGGACCGGCGCAGGATGGACCGCGGCACGCCGGACCGGCGCGGCGAAAAGCGTCGCGAAACGCCCTGGTGGGGCTACCTCCTCGCGCTGGCCGCCGCTGCCATCGTGCTCGCGGGGTTCTGGTCGCTCGTCTATTGATGCTTCCGGCAGGCGCTGTCGCATTCCTTTACAACAGTCGCCGGCGCCGCGCATTCAGCAGCCATAGAAACACAGCAATCGATTGATATAAAGAGAGTTTTTCAACCTGGCACCAACCGTGCATCTGTTGCGCCAGGAAATCAACATTCGGTGCTTTACCATGAACCATTCGATGTCCCGCAAGCGCAAGCACGTTCTGGCAGCAGCCGTTGCGAGCGCGGGCCTGGCCAGCGTACTGGCCACCCCCGCCCACGCCCTCCTGATCACCTTCAGCGAGGAAGTCGACGGGGAGCTCATCAATGCCCAGGTGGCCGGTGACAACTCGGGGCTGACCAGCGCACTGATCGATGCATCGAACAAGATGCCCTTCGGCAGTGGCTTCTTCGTCGAGACCTTCGACCGGGCAACCGCCAGCGCGCTGCCGGCCGTCTCGATCCCCGACAACGAAGGCTTCTTCGACGATGAGCTCGGGGCACCCTCCGCCGGCACCATGGAGCCGTCGCTCCTCGGCGGCCTCGGCATCATTGAAGGTGTCACCGAAAGTGGAGAGCCGAGCGGCTGTTCCATCAACGCCTGGGGCGGGCCGGCGATCTCTGCCGGCGGCGGCGGCTTCGGTGTGCGCAAGGGCGGCGTGAGCTACGCCGCCACCCCGGCCGACAACGACACCTGCTTCGCCTATGGCCCGCAGCAGGGCGGCACTACGCCCGCCACGGTCAAGATCGACTACGCGCCCATCCTGCAGCAGGGCGACTCCATCAACTACCTGGGCCTCTACTACGGCTCCGTCGACGATTACAACGAGATCATCTTCTACTCCGGGAATGAGAACGAGAAGCTCATGGTCCCGGGCACCCTGCTCGACGATGGCACGCTCTCCGGCCAGGAAATCCTGGACGCGCGTGAGGGGCAGTCGGGTGACCGGGTCGATCCGCGCTCAAATGTCTACGCGAACTTTTTCTTTGAACCGGGCGAGACCTTCACGGCCTTCGAGTTCAAAACCACCGGCGTCGCCTTCGAATTCGACAACGTGGTGGTCGGCCTGGCCTCCCGAGATGTGCCCGCACCGGCGCCGCTGGCGCTGCTCGGTCTCGGCCTGGCGGGCCTCGTGTTCGCCCGCCGCGGGCGCGGGCGCCGCTAGGGAAGCGCTCCGGCGCTAGAAGCCGACCTCAAAGCCGAACAGCAGCCGGTCCTCGTCGCCGTACTGGCCGAAGAGGCCCCGGCGCTCCCCGGCGAAGAGGTCGGCCCCCACCCACAGCTCCAGCCGTGAGGTTGCCCAGTAGCGGAGCTTCAGCTGCAGCAGCGAATCACCGTCGTTGATCGAATGCAGGCCGATGGCGCGGAAGCGCCACGCGGCGTTGGCGAAATCCTGCTGGTAGAGCAGCGTCAACAGCTGCTCGTGGGCATCCCGGGCCATGGCGTCGTCGTGGTCGAAGAGCGAACTGTTGAACAGCTGCGCGCTGACCAGCGTGTCCATGGAAGGCGTCCAGTCCAGGCCGAGCACCGTCGACAGCTCCGCGCTCTCCCCCACTGCTTCGTCCCGCAACGTGTCCAGGGGCTGGTAGGTGTCGCTGTTCCACGCCAGCTCCCCCCGCACCGTGAAGGCGCCCAGCGCCGTGCTGAAGGTCCCGCCCAGCAGGTGGCTGCGGCGGTATTCCTGGCGCAGCTCCAAACGACCGTCGTCCCGCCGCCGCACCGGTAGCACCGGGTTGTCGAGGTAGCGGTAGAGGTAGTTCACGCTGAAGTCCCAGCCGCCGGCGAAGCCGCTCAACGCCACGCCGATATCGCTGTCGCCGAAGGGGTCATCGGGCTTGTCCACCGGCCCGAGGGCCGTTACCGGCAGCGGCGGCAGCAGCCGCGGCGTGCGCACGGCGAAGGGCGCGGTGAGGTCCGGCAGTTCGTGGTAGGTGGTGTCCGGGATCCAGAGCAGCTGCAGCGTCGCCGCCTCCCCCACCGGGTGGGTGATGTTGGCCATCCACAGGGGAATCCGCGAATTGTCGAAGTCATCGAGGATGAACTCGCGGAAGCTCTGCGGATTGACCACGTCGAGGACCTTGAGGCCGTCGGCCTGGCCCCAGACCACCTGCTGCTTGCCGAGGCGCCAGCCGGTGTCGCCGGTGCGGAAGTCGAGATACAGCTCGCGCAGGAACAGGGACGTGCGCTCGCTGTTGTACCAGGGGACGCTGGCGTCGCTGTAATTCGACGGCTCGCCGGCCGCGGGGCCGAGGTCGCCCACCGCGTCCAGGCGCAGCTGGAGGATACCGGTCAGGTCCACCCCGCGGCCCAGCGCCAGGTCCAGGCGCGGCGTGAGCAGGGTCTCGAACTTCTGGTGAGCCTCCCGCTCCGTGGCCCAGGCCCACTCCTGCTGCAATGTACCGCCGAAGCGGGCATCGAGCCCCGCCCAGGCGGAAACGGGAGCAGGAGCGGGCCCGGCAGCGGAAGCCGGGGCAGCGCCCTCCCGGTGCGGCGCGGCCGGCGGCGGTGCCGAAGCCGGGCCCCGCGCGCCTGCCACAGCCGCCGGGGCGGCTGCCGCAGGCGAAGCGGCGGCCCCCTCGTCCGGCAGCGATGCTTCGGAGGCCGCCACCGGCGCAGTCTGCCCGCCGCTGCCGGTATCGGAATCGGTGCCGGTGCCGGTGCCGGTGCCGGTGTCGGTGTCGGTGTACAGATCGACCACCAGCCGGTGCCCGTGCCCGGCGTGCGGCTTCAGGGTGAACACCTCGTAGGGCAGCTCGCCGCTGAGGTCGAGCACGGTGCGCAGATCGCCGCCCCCGCGCCCGGCGTGACGGAAGGCGCGCACCGGGGAGTCGCGGAACGCGTCAGCGGCCGGCGGCGCACCGAGTTCCGCGCCGGCCCAGTCGATGACCAGGCGATCCGGCGCGGCCAGGGAAAAGACGCGATAGGACGGCTCACCGTCGAGATCGAACACCACCCGGAAGCGGTCTCCGTCCCGGCCGACGCGGACAGCTTCCAGTTGCAGGGGGCTTCCGGCGACGGCAGCACCCGCCGGGGCCTCCTCCCCCGCAGCCGGGGAGCCGGCAGCGAGCAGGCCGGAAACCGACGCGCAGGCCAGCGCGTGCCGGAATCGCTGGACCGGACTGACCACGCCCTGGGGCCTGCGCATCGCTAGGGCCCGCGCCTCAGCGCCTGCTGCGTGAACAGGCGCTCCGGGACCGGGGAGCGGTAGTCGACATCGACAAACTCGAGCCGCGTGCTGTGCCCGCTCTGGTGGTTCTCCATGTGCAGCCGGTGGCGGGTCCAGATGCCATCGACGAGGCGGATGTCGTCGGCCCGCAGGGTCTTCAGGTGGTCGCCGTCGACATCCCAGAAGTCCACCCGCACCACCACCCAGTTGCTGGCATCCACCACCGTTTCGGTACGGCCGTAGCCGAGCTCCTCAGCGACCGCTGCCGAGACCGGGGTGGCACGCAGCCGGACCTCGCCGTCAGTAGCGGAGGACAGGCGCTCGTAGTCGTAATCTGCGCTCAGGCGGCCGTCGAGCTTCATGTCCTCGAAGCTGAAGTCCGTTCCCAGGAAATAGTCGCCGCGGTCCGCCGCCGGAATGCGCCGCACCTTGCGCAGCGCCGGCAGGTAGAGCCACTGGTCGTCCTCGGCCGCCGGGTCCGCGTAGTCCCAGGTCAGCACGGCGGTATCGCGGATATTAGCGGGGGCCGTGAAGAACAGCACCTGGCGCCGCTGGTCGGCGTAATCGCGCCGGTAGCTGATCGTATCCCGGGCGCGCTCCCGGCCGCGCTTGTCCCGGGTGACGATGCGCATCTCGCGGGTCACCCGGTCGCCCTGCGGCACGGCGTTGACGCGGGCCACGACGTCCGCCGCAGTGAGCGCCCCGGCCGCCGGCGCGGCGGGTTCGGCCCGGGCATCCTGGGCAAGCCAGAGGGCAGCCAGGGCGAGGATCATCGCGACGATGCCCGCCGGGCGGGCGAGCCGGCGGTCCGCCGGCGGGACCGCGAGAAAACCGGGGGCCCACAGGTAGAGCAGCGCGGGCAGCAGGGTGACGCTGGCCAGGAAGCTCACCCCCATGGACAGCATGACAATGCTGCCGAAGTCGGCGAGCTGGGCCACCTGGCTGAACACGAGCACACCGAAGCCGGCAGCCACCGCCAGGAGGTTGAGCAACAGGGCGCGGCCCGTTGTACTGTAGAAGCGCATGAACATGGCTTGTCTGTCCACCTCCCTGTCCCCCTCACCGTCTTGATGCAGTGTGCGCAGGCGGCTCAGGGTGTGGATCGCGAAATCCACACCCAGCCCGATCGCGACCGCGGCGAACATGGAGGTGCCCACCCCCAGCGTCAGCCCGCGCCATACCATGAAAGCGTACACTAACAGAACCGAAGCCCCCACCGGTACCAGGGCATATACCCCGGCGAGGGCGGAACGGAAGCTGAGGCTGGCCACGGCCCAGACGAGGACCAGGGCGATCACCAGCCCGCGGAAGTGGCTGTCGCCGATGTTGCGGATCCAGTGGTAGTTGAGGGTGACGCGCCCGCTCCGGGTCGCGCGCACGGCGTCATCGAAGTGCGTCTCGAGGTAGGGCTCGAGGGCCTCCACCACCCGCGCAATCTGGATGAAGCCGCCGTGATTGAGCGTCAGGCGCACGTTGGCACTGCGATAGTCGTAGTCGACTTCCTGCTCGAAGTCCGCCGGGTCGCCGGAGAACCCGTACAGCAGGAAGTACTGGGCCACCGCCTCGCGGCTCTCCGGGAGGCGGTAGGCGGCCGGGTTGCCGCCGTTCAGCACCCGGTTCATCTGCTTGAGGTAATCGACGATGGAACTGCTTCCCGTGACGTGGGGCAGCCCCTCCGCGAAGCGCTGCAGCGCCTCGATCCGGCGCAGCACGGCCGGCTCGAAGAGCCCCTCCTCCACGCCGGTCTCGATAACGATATCGAGCGTGCTCGTGCCGGCGAGGTGGCGGTTGATGGCACGGTCGGCCTGCACGATGGGCTCGTCCGGCTGGAACAGGCGTATGCGGTCCGCATCGACGACCAGGTGGCTGGCACTCCAGGCACCGAGCGCGGCGATCGCGACGAAGCACAGCACCACCGTCCGCGGAAAAGCCAGGGTCAGGCGGCCGAGACGCGCCATGGCGCCGGCGAGGCCGTCGCGGCCGCCCGCGCGGCGCTGGTTGATGAAGGCCTGCGCCACCTGCAGGCGGCTGAGCGTCATGAGCGCCGGCAGCGCGAGCAGCGAATAGAGCAGCGCGGCCCCCACGCCGAGAGCGGCATAGAGGCCGAAGGCCTTGAACGGCGGCATATAGGCCGCGACATAGAGGCCGAGGAAGCCCGCCGCCGTGGTCAGGGACGTGATGGTCACGGGCAGCCAGAGCGCGCGCAGCGCCTCCAGCACCAGCGCCGGCCGCTCCCGGCCGGGGGCCTCCGCCTGCAACTCAAAGTAATGGCTGCAGAGGTGAATCGTGTCAGCCACGGCGATGCCGATGAGGATGACCGGCAGCGCGTTGGTGATCACGTAGAAGGGCACACCGAGGGCGGCCATGGTCCCGAGCGCCGCGCCCACGGTGCCGATGATCATCAGCAGCGCAAGCAGCGCCGGGGTCAGGCGGCGGAAGGCGAGCACGATCATGCCGAGGATGATCACGCCGGCGAGCGGGTTGAGCCGCTGGGCGTCGGCATCGATGTAGTCACCCAGGTAGCCGGCGATGGCGCCTTCCCCGGCCACGTGGGCCTCCAGCCCCGGGGGCAGCGCCGTGTCCTCGACCAGCGCCCGCAGCGCCTGGTAGGTCGCCCCGGCCTGCGCTTCATCTTCCAACTGGGCGACAATCAGCGCGGCCCGGCCGTCACGGCCGACGAGGCGGCCGAGCAGCAGGGGAAAGTCCTCCACGGCCGAGCGCACCTCCGCCGCGGCCTCGGGGGTTGTCGGCAGCGGATCGAGGATCGGCTCCACCGCCATGCCCAGGGCGTCACCGGTAATGAGCGACTCCGTGGCCAGGCTCATGACCCGGCCAGCGTCGACATTCGGCAGCTGCGACACGGCCTCCGTGAGGGTTACCAGGGCCTGCAGCACCTCGGGCCGGTAGATACCCCCCGGCTGCTCCGCGACAAGCGCCAGCAGCAGCGGATCGGCGAGGCCGAAACGTTCGCGGATCAGGTCCCGGTAGAGCAGCGCCGGGTTATCCGGCGCAAGGAACGCATCCGAGCGTGTGTCCTTTTCCAGCCGGGTGAGGCCGAGCAGCGACAGCCCCAGCAGCACAGCCAGCGGCAGCAGGACCGCCAGCGGCAGCAGGACCGCCAGCGGACGGCGGACGATGGCAGCAAAGAGCCCCCCGGCGTCCCGCGCCACGGTCGCGCCGGCGCGTCAGGCGCCGCGAAGCGACGCGAGCAGGGCCTCGGCACCGGCCTTGCCGGGGAAGGCCGGGCCGGCAACGAGCGCCTCGAGGAGCTCGATGGCCTCGTCCTCCCGACCCGCGCGGGCGAGGATCTGCGCGCGGTTGTAGCCGAGCTCCGGGTTGTCCGGCTGCTCTTCCAGGAGGCGCGCGCTCAGCGCCAGGGCGCGGCCGGTCTCGCCGTTCTCCAGCAGCACCATCGCGTAGGTGTCCTGGACCTGCAGGCTGTCCGGGGCCAGGTCCAGGGCGCGCTCGCTGTGTGCCAGGGCCTGCTTCGGGTCCCCGGTGCGCAGCAGCCAGGCGAGGTTGTTCAGTGCCGCGACGTTGTCGGGCTGCTGCTCGACGAGGATCGCGTACTGTTCCCGCGCGGCCGTCTCGTCGCCAAGCATGAGCTGCTTGGTGGCCAGGTCGCTGCGCACCAGGGCATCCTCGGGGTATTCCTCCAGCCACTCCGCCAGCATCGCCAGCACCGGTGCGCGCTCGCCGCCGGCCCAGCGGGCCGAGGCCAGGAACAGCAGGTTGATATTGTTCCGCTGCTGCTCGAAGGCCTGCTGAAACAGGGGCACGGCCTCGGCGGGCTCGCCGCCGGCGAGGGCAAGGCGGCCGCGCAGCACCAGGAGCGGCGTCTCTTCCTGCACGGCCGCAGGCAGCGCCGCGACCTGCTCCCTGGCGAGATCCAGCTTGCGCTGCTGCACCAGCACATCGATGTAGCGCTTGCGCAGTGCCGTGTTGCCGGGCGCCTGTTCAAGCGCCGCCTCTAGATGGGCCTGGGCCCGCTCGGCGCGGCCATTGGCCAGCTCGGCACGGGCCACCACCGCCAGGGACTCCGGGCTTTCCGGGTCCCGGTCGAGGAGTTGCCGGGCCGCCTCGCTCGCCAGCGCGGATTGGCCGCTGGCGAGGTACGCCGTGGTGAGCAGGCGAAGCAGGGCGATGTTGTCGCCGCCGGTTTCCGCGACCGGCGTCAGCAGGGCCAGCGCGTCGCCGGCACGGCCTTCGCTGAGCGCGAAGCGGGCCAGCGGCAGCCGGGGCGCCACGGCCCCCTCGTTCGCCGCAACGGCGTCTTCGAGTACGGCGCGCATGGCGTCGAGGTCACCGAGGCGTTCGTGGATCACCGCGAGGTTGAGGCTGGTCTCCATGTGCCCCGGGTTGACTTCGAGCGCCGACTGGAACACGTCCCGGGCGGCCTCGAGATCGCCGCCCAGCAGCTCCACGGCCGCCAGCCCGCCGCTGGCCGTCACGTTGCCCGGGTCCTGGGCCAGGGCCTGCTCAAAGAGCGTCCGGGCGGCGCCGGTCTCGCCGGACTGAAGCTTCACCCGGCCGAGGAAAATGCTGGCGCGGGGGCTGTCCGGCGCGGCCTCCAGGTAGGCCTCCGCGGCGGCCTGGGCCGCATCGAGATCACCGGTGGCCAGGTAGGCGCCGATGAGGCGCTCCCGGGGCGCGGCGCTGTCCGGGTCGAGGGCCACCGCCGCCTCGAGGTCGGCCACGCCGGCCTCACTGTCGCCGCCGACGATACGCTGCATGCCGACCCCCATGAGCGCCTCCGGCGACTCGGGCTGGAGGGTGGCGATCTGCTGGTAGGCGGCGGCGCTCTCCGCGTGCATACCCTGCGCGGACAGAGCCACGGCCAGGATGCCCAGTGCCTTGATGTTCATATCGTGCTCCTCGAGGACCTCGCGGGCCACCGCTTCACTTTTATCCGGTTCGCCCAGCTCGAGCCAGACCCGGGCGAGTTGCAGCCCCGCCTCCAGGTGGCCGGGCACGGCATCGTGGAAGCGGCCCAGCTGCCGCTGGGCCGTCACCAGGTTGTCCTCGCGCAGGTTCGCCAGGCCGGACAGCAGCAGCGCACCGCCGTGGTCCGGGTTGACGGCCAGCACCCCGGCCAGGGCATCGAGGGCGGCGCGGTACTCGCCGGCATCGAAGGCGAGCTGGCCGCGCAGGAAGTTGACCTGGGGCGAATCGGGAATCAGCTTTTCGAGACGCTGCAGCTCGCTGTCCGCGCCCTCGCTGTCGCCGCCGCGCAGGCGCGCGTTGACCAGCTGCAGCCGGTCGCCCAGGCGGAACGGGTTGGCCTCGGCCGCGCGCCGGTAGGCCGCTTCGGCCGCTTCATAGTCCCCCTCGGCCGCGGCGAGCACCCCGAGCACGCTCCAGGCGTAGGCCTGGCCGGGGCTGCGCGCGACCACGGCCTCCAGCAGCTCCCGGGCGCGCGCCGGCTCCTTGTCGAGCTGCAGCGCCACCACGGCACGGGTGACATCAATGTAGTCGTTGCCCGTGGCGTCGATCCGCGCCAGGGCGTCGCGCACGGCCTCGTAGTCCCCCTGCACCAGCTGCGCCCGCGCGAGCACGGCCTGGAACTCGTCGTCGGCAACCAGCCCGGCAAACTCGCCGGCATCGTGGCGGGAGAGAAGCTCGGCGGTTTCGCCGCCGAGGACCAGCGCCTTCGCCAGGAGCAGACGTGCCCCGGCGCCGGCGCCGGCTTCCAGGGCGCGCTCGAACTCCCCGATCGCCGCCACCGGATTCTGCTGGAAGAGATAGGCCCGGCCGTAGAGCAGCCGCGCTTCGGCGCTCTCGGGGTTGCCCTGCAGCGCGGTCTTGATATCGAGCAGCGCCGCATTCACGTCGCGCGCGGCGAGCGCGGCCTCGGCCCGCTGGAGCAGCTCCTCCTCGCTGGGGGGCGCCGAGCAGGCGCCCAGGGCCGCGGCCAGGAAACAGGTGGCCAGTATCTTGCGTCGCATCGTGGGTACTTTCTCCGAGCCCTTGGTGTTTACAACGTGTTTACAGCCTATAGCAGGGAGACCGTCGTGCAAATGCTGGCGGGGGAAACTGTGACCTCGCGCACCCTTGGCAGGAAGCCTCAGTCCAGGTAGCGGCCGGGCGCCAGGATGCCGTTCGGATCGAGCTCCCGGCGCAGCCCGGCCATGAGCCGCTCCCAGCCCGCCTCCCGCGGCGGCATCTTGCCGCTGCTCTGGATGCCCAGGCGGTAGGGATAATAGCCCTCGGCGCAGAGCCGCTCCAGGAGCGCATCGTGGCAGGCCATCGCCCGCTCGTCCTCCCCCGGTACGTCCCGGTCGTAGGAGATGTTCACGACACAATCGAGGGTACGTTCCGTAAGCAGCGTGATCGATACCGCCGGCTCGAAACCGCGGTGGAGCATGGTATCGCGGACAATGGCCCAGACCGCCGCCGCGTGGGCGCCGGATGTCGGTGCGACCGGGGCGATCCAGAAGACCCCGCAGCGATCCGCCTCGGGACTCAGGTCCGGCGAGACCGCCGGCAACGGCCCCGGCTTGCGCCAGTAGTTGCTGGGCAGCATGCCGGCGCTGGGCACGCCCCGGGTCATGCCGAACACCGGCTCGACCATCTTCAGCATCTCATTGAGGTTCAGACCCGTGAGCCAGCTGTAGGGCCGCGCGAAGCGCTTGGCGAGCCCGAGCAGACGCTCGTCGAGGAACTGCAGGCGGCTGACCTTACCCTTGAGCGCAGCCTTGAGCTTGCGCCGCGCGAGGGCCACCTCGGCGCGGGTACCGTAGAGCGCGCCGGAGGCGTTCCAGGGGCCGCAGTCCCACTCCTTGCTCTTGGCGGCGAGGACGTCGCGCGGCAGGGGCGTTTCGCCGCCGGCGGCCTCCCAGGGGTAGCCCTGGATCGCCGAGATGACCTTGTAGTCGTTGCCGATGTGCATGGCGCTGGTGATCGTGCCGTCCAGGCGCAGCGGCTTCAGCGCCTCGATGAGCAACGGCAGGTCCTCGTCCCGGTCCACCCGCGCCGCGAAAAACTGGGTGTAGGCCGGGCGCGGCATGAGCCAGAGCGTGGCCTTGACGATAATGCCGAGGTTGGACTGGGTGAACAGGCCGTCGAAGTGGGGCCCGAGACCCCAGCGGTAATAGCCGGTCGCCTTCGCGTCACGGTATTGCCCGAAACCCGTGCCGACCAGTTCCCCCTGCGGCAGCACCACCTCCATAGCGCCGAGGTGCGCATAATGATCCGAGTAGGTCGTGTGCCCGAAACCGCGCTCGGCGATGTTGCCGATGAGGCTGTGGCCCGGGTAGGCACCGGTCACATCGAGCCAGAAGGGGGCGTCCCGCTCCTGCAGGAAGCGGAACAGCTGTTCCTGGGTCACACCCGGCTCGATGGTCACGCAGCCCAGCCCGGGGTCGTAGTCCAGGATCCGGTCGAGGCGCCGCAGCTCGAGGACCACGCAGCCCGAGCGCGCCGGCACGGCGGAGCCATAGCCGGTGTTCAGGCCCGTGCTGACCGGGTAAACGGGGACCCCGTGAGCATTGGCGACCTGGAGACACTGCTGCACCTCGGCGACAGAGCCCGGGCGCACGATGGCAGGTACCCGGGCACTGGTGGCGAAGGTCGCCGTCTCGTAGCGGCGGCGGGTTCCGGCGTCGATGACAACATGCGCCTCACCCACCGCCTCCCGGAAAGCCGCGAGCGCAGCGGCAGGCAGTTCCTGCGCGTCGTCGTGCCCGGCGGAAGAGTCACTCATGGCAGCCCGGCCGGCACTGCATCACGCCGCACTGCGGGCGCCCGTGAGGGCCCTGGATTCCGCCGCCCCCCCGAGGCCCAGGTCGCGCGCGAACTGGTCACGGACCAGCCCGAATGCCATGCGCAGTTCATCCGGTGCATTGCGGACAAGGTCGTCGACCCTGGCGTAGTAGGGCGCGCGGGTCCCGCGGAACTCGAAATCATCACCGATGCGTTCAAAAACGACGCCCGTGCGCCGGAGCATGACGGGGAGAAACGGCTCCATGATGGCGAAACAGTGCGGCCGCCCGTACAGGTCTGCCCCCGCCGCGGAGGCGACAAAAAGAGAGATGGCAATCAGCGGGAAGGTCCGCCGCTCGCGCTCGGCGAAACTGAAGTCCTCCCGGGTGCCGAAGCGGGTCGCCTTCTCGCCCCGGCGGCGGCGGAAGTCACCGTCCACGGCGAGGCGCGAGATCTCGCAGATACCGGCGCGCTGATCCGCGAAGCGGCCCATGAAGTCCGGGTCGAGGGCATCCGCGCAGTGCTCCTCCAGGGGAAGCTGGTCGCCTTCCTCCGGCAGTACCAGGCGCACGCAGCCCGCAGGGCGCCGGCTCTCGCGATGCGTCACCAGGCAGTGCAGGGACTGGTCATCGTAGGCATCGCGTTCGCGGCCGTCGAGAAAGGCTTCCTTCGGCTCATAGCCGAATTCCTCGCAATAGACGCGGTAGCGCACCTCGTACACCGCCGCCCGCTGGCCCTCGCTGAGGGCAAGAGACAGCTCGAAATAGCGGGCGAAATCGGCGAACAACGCAGAATCGATTGGCCTTCTGCTACCGGACGCGTTATCGGAGGCCATGGCCGACTCTCCTGACTGGTCAGGGAAGAAGGGTATACCTTGTCAACCGCGGCGGTAAAGTGGCGTGGACGGCTTCGGGGGGCCCCTCAGCGGCCCGAAACAGGGCCGGCCCCGGGCTGCAGGGTGCCCAGGAAAGCCGAGACAGCAGCATCCAGTTGCGCCAGGCACGCTTCCAGCGCCTGCCGGTTGGCGAAATACGGGTCGGGAATGTCCTCGCTGTCGGCCTCCGGCAGGAACGCGGTGAACAGATCCACCTTCACCGCCGGCGCCATCTGCTCTACCGCGTCCCGGTGCCGGCGCTCCATGACCAGGATACGATCCGCCCAGGCGAGGTCCGCGGCGGCCACCTGGCGCGCGCGCGACCGGCCCGGGGGGATGCCGGACTCCCGGAGGATGGCGCGGACCCGGGGGTCCGCCGGGCGGCCGGGGGCGGCAACAGCGGTGCCGCGGGAGCGCACGGCCACGCGCAGGCCGCGATGCCGGTCGGCCGCGCGGGCGCGGAGCAGCGCAGCCGCCATGGGCGAGCGGCACAGGTTGGCCGTGCACAGGATCAGCACCCGCGTCCGCGGCGGCCGGGAGAAGAACAGCATGCTCAGCCGCCCTCCTCGATGCTTGCCAGGAGGGCCCGGAGATGGCTGGCGGGGATTGCGTAGCTGATCCCCGAGGGCCGCTCGAGGAGTGCTTCCCGGCTTTCCTTGACGAATACGCTGTTCAGCACGCCGATGACCTCGCCGGTATCGGCACGGTACACGGGGCTGCCGCTGTTGCCGGGATAGGCGATGGCATCGAGCTGGAACACATCGTAGGGCGCGCGCATCCGTCTCAGTTGTGCGGCCGTCAGGTCGCGGGCGCGGTCAGCGGGCCGCGCCAGGGGCGTAATCGACGATACGATACCGGTGTGTGTCACCGGGTACAGGCCCAGCACAGCGCCAATGGGGAAGCCCGTAAAGGCTGTCAGGTCGCCCTCGCGCACGCCGGCGGCACGCCCGAGCTCAAGCGTCGGCAGCGGCGCACCCGGGACCCGCAGGAGCGCAAGATCATGCGCCGGATCGCGGGCCGCGACAGGCGCGGCCCGCACCACCGCATCGCGCCCCCGGCCCACGAAAACGGCGAGCACCTGCCGGTTATCGCTATCGAGGCTTGCCGGCAGCACATGGTCATTGGTGGCTACGAGGGTGCCGTCAGCCACGGCGAACCCCGTTCCGAGCAACTGGTTGGGGGGCTTGCCGCCCAGTGGCTGACGCGGCGGGTACGCCGTACCCACACCGACCACCGCGGGCCGAACCCGCTCGATAATAGCCGGAAGCCCGGCCGCCGGCGCGCTGAAGGCCGGCAGGGAAGGCGTAAGGGTAATAAGAGAGATAAGAGGGATAAGGCGGATTAGCGTGATCGGGGCGACGAGGACAACGAGAATACGAAGCAATGACGGCATGGTACGGCGGTAGCCCAGCATGGAAAGCCGTCCCGCCCTTCGCGTCGGCGCAGGGTCACAGGCAGGGTGCGCCCTGCCGCCGGGGCCACCGGTGCTGAGATCCCTGTCACAGATTTTTACACTATTGATGCAATTGCTCATGCGACTGCTATCTTTTCCATCGTTTCACCACGCAATTCAAGGGAGCCGGCTTCTCTCGACGACCGGCAGGGGCGATCATTCATGAACGCGGGTACGCTGTTGGGCACGACACGAGTATTCAACCACCACGTGCATGTGGCTTATTACTGGCTGGCGGCGCTGGACGCACTGCTCTTTTTCGCCAGTTTCTACCTCGCCACCTACCTCTACTATCAACCGGGCGAGGGCAGCTGGCAAGCGCAGGGAGACAGCCTGATCCTCAGTGCCGGGCTCTTCACGGGGCTGCTGTCCCTGGCGCTGTTCTCCATGGGCCTTTATCAGCCCCGGCTCCGGGAAGGGCCTAACGGGGTGGTGCTGCGCACCCTCGGCGCGTTCGCGCTGATGACCGTGGCGATGACGACTATCTTCTACTTCGTGCCCATGCTGCACCTGTGGCGGGGCCAGCTTGCCTTTGCGGCAGCCATTTCCCTGGTGAGCTGCCTGACGACCCGGGTCGTCTTCACCAAGACAGTCGAACTCGACGCGTTCAAGCGCCGGGTGCTCGTCCTCGGGTCGGGCAGAACGGCGCAGCAGGTCGTCGACCGCATGCGGCGCAAGAGCGACCGCCGCGGCTTTCGCATCCACGGCTTCGCCCGGCTAGGCGGCGAAGAGACAGTGGTCGACTCCGGCAAGGTGTTCACGCTTGAGCAGCCGCTGTCGGACTATGTTCGCGAAAACGAGATCCAGCAGGTGGTCGTCGCCCTTGACGAGCGCCGGGACTTCCTGCCCGGGGAGGAGCTGATGCGCTGCCGCACGCTGGGCGTGGACGTGGTGGACGTCCTCGACTTCTTTGAACAGGAAGCGAGCAAGATCCTCGTGGACCACGCCTACCCGGAGTGGTTCATTTTCTCCCACGGGTTCCGCAACGGCAGTGTCTACGGCGTGCTCAAGCGCAGCTTCGATATCGCCGCCTCTTTCTTTCTCCTCGCCATTGCCTGGCCGTTCATGCTGGTCACGGTGATCGCGATCTGGCTCGAGGACGGCTTCGGCGCGCCGACCATCTTCCGCCAGCGGCGCGTCGGCCTCAATGGCCGCATCTTCGAGGTCTACAAGTTCCGCAGCATGACCGTGGATGCCGAAGGCGACGGCAAGGCGCGCTGGGCGACGCCGAACGACGCCCGGGTCACCCGGGTCGGCGAGGTGATCCGCAAGCTGCGCATCGACGAACTGCCGCAGATCATCAACGTCCTCGCCGGCGACATGGCATTCGTGGGCCCGCGCCCCGAGCGCCCCGAGTTCGTGCGGGAGCTCGCCGCGCAGATCCCCTACTTTGAAAAACGCCACTGCGTGAAGCCCGGCATCACCGGCTGGGCGCAGCTCAACTACCCCTACGGTGCCTCCGTGTCGGATGCCCGGCACAAGCTGGAATTTGATCTGTACTACGTCAAGAACCAGAGCCTGTTCCTGGATTTCCTGGTCCTGCTGCAGACCGCGGAGGTCATCCTGTTCGGCAAGGGCGCGCGCTGACGCTACGGCCCCTGCCCCCTTTGGGGCAGGTGTCGGATTTCTTTACGTTTTCTCCCCGCTCAGGCTGTTGTTCGGCCTCTCGCAGTTTTGTAACCTCGCCGACACAATAGAAAAACACGGCTGGCCTGTATCTTGCTCGTGTATGTACGGCGGTTTCTGCAAACAACCGGGAGAGCAATGACCTGATGGACACCATCCTCACGCTCGTCAGCGTACTTGGCCTCGGCGCCCTCATTATCTCCGTGTATATCTTCGCGGTTGCGGCCCGGCGCTTCGTCACCGAGGATGATTATGGCTCCGAAGCTTCCCGCGATGAGTGGGTGGAGCGCAGCGGCCGCGACCGGCGCCAGAACACGGGGCCCGTGCTCTTTCCCATCACGGTCAATGGCGAGCTGATCACCGAGGACCGGCGCCGGGGCGAGCGGCGGGCTGCCAACGGCTGAGACGCTTCCACAACCCGGTACCGGCTGGCAGCGACGGCCGGGGATCAAAGGCGCCAGAAAGCAATGGAGCGCTGCATGAGAGCGTTCCGGTCGATCACACCCTTCACGTCAATGACCACCCCGCCCTCGGCGAGACAGTCCCCGAAGAGGTCGACGCCGCGGTCGACGTAGAAATCATGGGGCACGGCGAGAATGACCGCCTGCGCCGGGGCGAGCTGTTCCCAGGGCAGCAGGACCAGCCCGTAATCCTCTCGGGCTTCAGCCACATCCGCCAGCGGGTCGTGCACCTGTACCTCGCAGCCGTACTCGGCAAGCTCGCGCAGGATGTCCTCGACCCGGGAATTGCGCAGGTCGGGGCAGTTCTCCTTGAAGGTCAGCCCGAGCACCGTCACCCGGGCACCGGCCACCGCGAGGCCCAGGGAGGCAAGCCGTTTGACCGTTTGTTCAGCGATGTATTTGCCCATGCCGTCGTTGACCTGGCGGCCACCGAGAACCACCTGCGGGTGGTAGCCCACGCTCTGCGCCTTGTAGGTCAGGTAATAGGGGTCCACGCCGATGCAGTGCCCCCCGACCAGCCCGGGGCGGAAAGGCAGAAAATTCCATTTGGTCCCGGCCGCTTCCAGCACATCCAGTGTGTCGATGCCCAGCCGGTGAAAGATCAGGGCGAGCTCGTTCATCAACGCGATGTTGAGGTCGCGCTGGGTGTTCTCGATCACCTTGGCGGCCTCCGCCACCTTCACCGACGCGGCACGGTATACACCGGCCTCGACGACGCTCTCGTACAGCGCCGCCACCCGCCCCAGGGTCTCCGGGGTATCCCCGGAAACGACCTTGGTGATGGTCTCGAGCCGGTGCTTCCTGTCGCCGGGGTTGATCCGCTCCGGCGAGTAGCCGATAAAGAAACCCTCGCGGCCGGCCGCAGCGCCCTCGCGGCCGAGCCAGGGCATTCCCGACTCGGCCTCCAGGATGGGTACGCAGAATTCCTCGGTGCAGCCGGGGTAGACGGTCGACTCGAAAATCACCACCGCGCCCGGGGCGAGGTGACCGCCAACGGCTCGCGAAGCCCTTTCCAGGGGTGCGAGATCGGGCCGGCGCGCGCCGTCGATCGGCGTCGGCACGACCACGATCACGAAGGCCGCCTCCCCGAGCCGCGAGGGGTCCGCTGTGAACTCCAGCTGCTGCGCCGCCGCCAGGGCGCCGGGGCTGACCTCCCCGCTGGGGTCCTCACCGGCGCGGTAGCGCGCAAGCTTGCCCTCGTTCAAGTCAAACCCGATGGTCCGGCGGCGGCGGCCGAAGGCCACGGCCAGCGGCAGGCCCACGTAGCCGAGGCCGACAATCGCCACTGTTTCATTCATGAGTCACCGCTCTTCTCGCGCTGCGCTTCGGCAATGAACCATTCAGCCGTCGCGGTCAGGCCCCTGGGCACATCCACTGTCGGCGCATAGCCGAGCCGCTCCCGGGCCCGCTCCGTGTCCGCAAGAGAATGCCGCACATCACCTTCGCGGAACGGACCGTAGTCCACCGTGAACTCCGCGACCTCCGGGCGTGCTTTCGCCACGGCGTCGCGGATGGCACCGTAGAGTTCGTTCAGCGTGGTACGGCTGCCGTAGGCGATGTTATAGACGGTATTGATGGCATCCTCCCGACCCGTGGTCGCCGCCAGCAGATTTGCCTGCACGACGTTATCAACGTGGCAGAAATCGCGGGAGGTCTCGCCATCGCCATTGATGCGACAGCGCTTCCCCGCCATGAGCTCGCCGAACCAGCGCGGAATCACGGCGGCATAGGCCCCCTCGGGATCCTGGCGGGGGCCGAAGACGTTGAAATAGCGCAGGCCGATGGTCTCCAGCCCATAGGCGCGGGCGAAGACGCCGGCGTAAAGCTCGTTCACGGTCTTGCTCACCGCGTAGGGCGACAGCGGTTCGCCGATCCTGTCCTCGACCTTTGGCAGGCCCGGCTCATCGCCATAGGTCGCGGAAGAAGCGGCATAGACCGTGCGCCGGACCCCGGCATCCCGGGCGGCAACGAGGACATTGAGAAATCCATCGACATTTACCGCGTTGGTGGCAAGGGGGTCGTCCATGGAACGCGGCACACTGCCGAGCGCGGCCTCGTGCAGCACATAGTCGACGCCGTCGACCGCGGCGCGGCAGGCATCGAGATTACGGATGTCGCCTGCGACAAAGCGAAACTCGGCGCCGGCAGGCGCCCGGGCACGAACCTCATCGAGGTTCGCCTCGTGGCCCGTGGCGAAATTATCAAGGCCCACGACGCGCTGTCCCAGCGACAGCAGCCGCGACGCCAGGTGGGAGCCGATAAAGCCCGCGCAACCGGTTACCAGCCAGCCGGCCGGCCGCTCGCGCAGGGAGGCTTCAACGGCATCAATAGGCAGCATGGTCTCTCCTTGAACGCCTGTAGCAAGCATGCGCAACCCGCTGCGGGACATGGCCGAAGCGCGCTTGTGTTTCCATACGGACTGCCGAAGCCGCGAGTATAGGGCCAGATGAGCGCTGCGGCCACGGCCTGGCTCTACAGCATGGCTCTACGGCTGGGATGCTTGACTTGCCGGACGGTTATCGTGAAAATTCGTGTCCCTGCGGATCGGCGCAGAGTTTACGGACTATGGCTACGTAGCTCAGTTGGTTAGAGCACAGCATTCATAATGCTGGGGTCGCTGGTTCAAGTCCAGCCGTAGCTACCATTTTTCCCCTTTATTTTCATCAGCTTAGCAGACCCCCTGCTTTCATCAAGCGTTGAATTTTTGGCTTGGTGACCAAATGGTGACCATTTGGTGACCACAAGTTGAAAAATGACCACAACATGCCAAGTGCTGTAGTCACTCCTCCAGGGCCGCATCTGGTGACCAAAACGGTGACCACGAGTCGGCAGCTGACCACAGCATTTCCAGTGCTGTGAACACCGCCCAGCGCTACATGTGGTGACCAAACGGTGACCACCTCGCACTAAGAGTGCCCCCACCCCGCCCTTTCAAGTTCTCTCCCGCCAGTCTTGTCGAGCGTCATCAAACGCTGACCTGCGGGCGATAGCCGCAACCAGCGAAGCCGGCAAGCGGACATCGCCCTGCTCGTGCCAGATTACAGGTGTAAAGCCAGCCTTACACCCCGCGGCCGCACGCCGCCTCTCGGCGGCGCGCGGCCGAAAGTAGATGGGGAAGGCCCCTACCCGGGCCGGCATTACGGTGACCCTCAAGCGATCAGAGACGTCCGTTTCCCTCCGTCCAGCAGCCATTTCCAGCCCCGGTAAGTTCATCTCAACGGCAAGAAATCCACTGCCCCCTGCATGGATAAAGGCCGTTACCAGGAGATGAACCATGTCTGCATCTGCATCGGAAACAACCTATCTGACCACTGAAGAACTCTCGGCCCGGATCAAGTACGACCCCCGAACGATCCGGAATCAACTCAAAGACGCGGTGCTCCTCGAAGGCATCCATTACATCCGCCCCTTTGGCGGACGAAAAATCCTCTACCTCTGGGAGCGCATCGAAGAAGACATGCACCGCCCGAGTTCCGTGAGCCATCTCATGGCCGGCGTGAACTAAGGAGGCGCACTCATGGGAACGATCAACGCCCGTCACGGAAAGCTCTACCTGGATTTCAGGTACCGCGGCGTACGCTGCCGCGAGCAAACGAACCTGGAGGACAAGCCCGCGCATCGCAAGCGCATGAAAACACTCATGCGCCGGATTGAGAGCGAGATCACCCTCGGCTCCTTCGATTACGCGGCCTACTTCCCCGATTCTCCCAACGCCAGGCGGTTTGCGGAGCACGATACCCAGATCGAACGTCGCGCTGCCAAAACACCGCTTTTCAAAGAGTTCGCCAAGCAGTGGATGGAGGAAAACCGCATCGGCTGGAAGCCCTCCTATATCGACACCCTCGAGCATTCGCTGAACAGGCATGTTCTACCGGCTTTTGGCGACGTGCCCGTCAGTGCGATCACCAAGGAGGAAATCCTGGCCTTCAGAAACCAGTTGGCCCGGATTCCGCGCAAGAACGGCTCGGTGGGACTGTCCCCGGCTCGCATCAACACGGTAATGGTGCCCCTGCGCCAAGTCCTTCAGGAAGCGTCGGAGCGGTTTGGCTTCGACAACCCCTACAAAGGCATCAAGCTCCTCAAGGTGCCCCGCACCAAGGTAGAGCCCTTCACCTTGGACGAGGTGAAAGCCATTCTCGACCACGTCCGCGAAGACTTTCACCCCTACATGACCACGCGTTTCTTTACCGGAATGCGAACGGGTGAAATCCATGGTCTGAAGTGGAAAAACGTGGACTTCCGCCGGCGCCTGATCCTGGTCCGGGAGAGCTATGTCGCTGGTGCGATGACCGACACAAAAACCGAGGAGTCGGCGCGGGACATCGTCATGACCGACGAAGTCCATTCAGCCCTGAAGGCGCAGCGAAAGCGCACCGGCCGATTCGAGTTTGTCTTTTGCACTGATAACGGCGACCCGCTTTCGATCAGCAATGTGTGCAATCGCGTGTGGTACCCACTCCTGCGCCTGCTCAACATTCCGCCAAGACCCCCTTACCACACCCGCCATACGGCGGCGACGTTATGGCTGGCGGCCGGCGAAAACCCGCTCTGGGTCGCACAGATGCTGGGACATACGGACTCGGCCCTCACGCACAAGCGCTATGCGCGATGGATTCCGAACCTGACCCGCCGTGATGGTTCAGCTTTTGCCGCACTGTGGGCGGCACATACGGCCAAGGCAAGCGAATCGCCGGGCAACATCGAGGAGGGGGAAAAAGAATGACGACAGGCAAACAGCAACGGGGCCGTGACAACGCACTGAAGTTAATCGACGATGTTCTTGCCGCGCATCATCAAATGGTGCACGACGCAGCAGTCTTTCAACATACCCAGGCAGCCCTGCTGCGCTGTGATACTCCGTTAAAGCAAGCAGAAGCCGATGCGTACTGGACGGCGCGGCAACTGAACTACTCCAGCTACCGCTATTCCTGCTCCATACGGGTGTATCAACTGGCCGTGTCTGCGACTGCGAACTGGCTCGCTGAAGAAATCTACCATTGGCTCCTCATCGCTCCTGAGCAACTACGTCAGGAGCCGACCGATCTGAGCGATTTCTCACCGCCCCCGCGACGGTGGCTACACCGTCTCTTCATGCTGGCGCTGAGACTGAACAACTGGGAATTCTCTCGGCAGGTCCTGTTCGACCTCAATGACTTGTTGTTTGAATGGCTGCCAGCCTATGGCGCATCAAAGGGCCTGCCGACAGATGGCCATCAAGCACCCGCGATAGCCGATTTCTACAGCAACGCAGCAAGGAGGCGCGCACCCCGCTACCTCTTCAAAAAAGCGAGACGCTGGCAGCACCGCAGGACCAGTACTCCAGCGGTGAAGGACGCATGACATGGGACGGGTCATTGATATCAACCCGATCTTCGAACGGCGCCAGCTGAAGGGCACCAATCGCGGCCGAATCGCCTTTCAGATCGCTCGCTCGGTCTGCAGCCACCTCGGTGTCAAACCCGATGGCGTCATGTATCGGCGATACATCTTTCCGCTGCCGTCCAAGCACCATATGGAGGCAGTGGTCCTGTGGGTTATCGCAAATGATCCAAATCGGCTCGAACAAGCAACCGGGACAAGCATCCGGGAATTAGCGCGCCGCATTGATGCCGACGTGCGCAGGGTGATTCCCGAGCATGTGTTTTGGTCGCATCACTAGAGAGCACCTCATCATCCTGGGCCTGGAAATGACCACGGTCTGAGAACCCACTTGCTGCTCAGAAGCCCCGAAGATCAGGGCGCCACCAGGACGCCGGGGGCTCGATGGCCCTGCGAAAGTCAAAGCTGCCCCTCGCAGAGGCAAATTGAAAGAGGCACTGCGGGCACAGCGACCGGCGCTTCTTCCCTCAAGCCAGTTCTGATGACGAAACCTGCGTTATGAGGCTCACGGGGCACTACACAGGCTAAAAGCTACCTTCGCCGGCAGCGATCCATGATGGAAAGTTTCAACCCCTGGCCTGCAACGAGGGTCTTCCAATATTCCGTGACATCCAATGTCCCAGGCGGCCGCACGTCGTTTCCCTTCTTTCAGCGACAGTTCCTGCCCGTAGTTAGGTTTCCTTCAGCGGCACCGAAGAACCGGCATGGGGCCGGCATCGCCGCTGAGGAGGACGACCATGATTAGCAAGACCTCGCAGCTCATCTCCAAATGGCGAATCGACGTTATAGGTAGCACCGCAGCCCGCGCACACAGCGCGACTTCCGCGCCCTACAGCAGAGCGTCCACACGATCCGTTTTGGGGTGCCCGGGTGAGGGCGCTAAATCTCAACCCATGCCAGACGCCCAAGTGAGCTCAGCTGCCATTTGTACACGACTGCGTTATGCATCGGGGGTGCACAATGTCTAAAGAAAACCGGAATTCAGGGCAACAGGCTCTCGGTGAGCATCTGGCCGTGCTGCAAAGGTTGTACAACGATACTTTGAACGAAAAAGTTGCTACCAACCAAGCGCTCAGCGTTGCTTATCAAGGAGCATCAAAGTGTCGACGGTACAAAATGGCCCATCAGAATGAGCTGAATTCGGTCTTGGCAGCGGCCAGGGCACGAAGGCAGCTCAATCTAGCCTTGAAGAGGGCTGAGGAGTGCGTGCGCGATATGCTTTACATCACCGGGCATGAGCGAACCCTCGTGTGGGCATTGGGCGATGCCGGTGCACGTAGTAACTCCGCAGCTCTGATATCCTGGACGCGACGGGAACTAGCATCTGCGCGAGCACAAGGCAGGCAGTTTACGACGGACGAGTACCTTCATCGCCTGGTGGAGACCTTGAAACGTGGAACTGGGCCTGAGTCCGTTGGAGAACTCGACCACGTGTTCAACTGATAAGCTTGGCACAGTCAGACTGTTAATCAGTGGGTCGCTGGTTCGAGCCCAGCAGGCGGAGCCAAATTCCTATGGGAGACAGGGGGTTACAGCGATGTAGCCCCTTTTTTTGCCCGCCAGCTGCCCCGCGGGGCGAACGGAACCGCACAGACATAGAGCCTTGAAGCGCCTGCAGACCACGCCTCTTCCCCACCTCCTGCTCGCCCTGCTGCTGGCCCTCGGCGCTGCCAACGCCCATGCCTTCCAGATCTTCGTCCGGCTGACCAGCGGCAAGAACATCGCCCTGGACGTTGAAGCCGGCGACAGCATCGAGAACGTCAAGCAGAAGATCCGGGACAAGGAAGGCATTCCGCCGGACCAGCAGCGCCTGGTCTTTGCCGGCAAGCAGCTTGAGGACGGCCGCACCCTCAGCGACTACAACATCCAGAAAGAATCCACGCTGCACCTGGTGTTGTTCCGCAGGGCCTTCACCGATGACCTGCCCAGCGGCGCCGACGGGACCATCAGCTTCACCACCGAGGATGCGGGCTGCAGCTTTACGGCGGACCCGGTGTTTTCCGAAGCGGAAAATCCACCGGAAAGCACCACCTTCCCCTACGGCGTTGTTGCCTTTACCGCCTCGAATTGCGCGCCCGGTGCCACCATCAAGGTCACCCTCGATGTGGGTGCAACCCTCCCGGCCGGTACGACCGCCTGGAAAACCGACCCCTGGGCACCGATCCCCGGCGCCACGATCAATGGCAGCACGCTGACCTACACCGTAACCGATGGCGGCCCCCTGGATGCCGATGGCAGCGAAAACGGTGAGATCGTGGACCCGGTCGGACCCGGCATCGGCGGGAGTACTGCCATTCCCCTGCTGCCTGCTTCAGGCCTCGCGCTGATGAGTGCCCTGCTCGCCTTCCTCGGGCTGCGGAACACCCGCCATGCTTGATCCCATACAGACAACCCTCTGAGAACCCAGAACCCTATGCTCACAGCCAACCGCCTCGAAAAAATCATGGAGCTCGAACAGGAACTCCGCGCCGAATACCAGCAGCAGCTGGACGACAAGCAGGCGGCCCTCGACGCCGCCCTCGCCGAGAAGGCCGAGCTCCAGGCCACCCTCGACAAGCAGCTCGAGACCATCCAGGAACTGACCGGCAAGGCCAGCGACACCCAGAAGGTCGAGCAGCGCAACCGCGAGCTTCACAACCGCGCCGACAACCTCCAGGGCGAGATCGCCGAGCTGAAGCAGCGGCTGAAAGCCCTGCAGAAGGACCTCAACGCGGTCCGCGAGGAGAACAAGGCGCTGAATCAGTTCGATCCGGCGCGCATGAAGAAGAATCTCGATGCGAGCAAGAAGAAGCTGGCCGAGAAGCAGAAGGACAACGAGAGCCTGCAGAAGGCGCTGAAAGAGAGCCGGAAGGCGCAGGCGGCGCTGGAGCGGCGGGTGCAGGAGCTGGAAGCGCTGGGTGCGGAGAGCGGCAGCTCGGAAAGCCAGGATCAGGAGTCTGCGGATCAGGCTGCTTGATCAAGCACGCACGCCGTGCGAGCTAAAATGCGTAAAGGTCGACAGCGTAGAAAGTCGAGCACCAGTAATCCTGCTTTCGCTAACTATCTTTGAGCTTCTCCTCGAGCTTGAGCACGATTTCGTCGGTAACTAAATCAGTATCGTGTGGATCTCGCCCCCTGAAATCCACACCCACGATGTCTCGAGGGACACCCGCAAAACGAGTTTCATCAAGAAAAACAGGAATTACAGCACCATCCTCCACGCGTTGCGAAAAGATTTCTCTTTCAAAAGTAGGCCATATTTTCTTTTCATGGTGAGCGTCGAGCAGGCAGACAACATAACGTGCTCGATGGCCAAAGATTTCCCTGAACTGATCCGACCATGCTTTGCCTAAGTAATTGGCCTCATAAAAGCGATCATAAAACACAGTACAGTCAAGAACTTCCAGCAAGTCAGCGATCAACTCAGCCAAAACACGATTTTCTCCGGCGAAAGAGATTGCAAAATCCCAATCATAATGATGAGGATCATCTCTAAACCCACAGTCCCGGCGAACATCCTCCCAGTCTATGTGCTGCAAATAATAAAAAAATGCAGGGTCTTCGATCGCGAATGTCTTGGTTTCCGGATTGTAATAGAAATAACGATCGCAGATAGGCTTTGACTCAAGCACGACGGATATGCGTCGATCTTTAATGTTGTTAATACTTCCCCGCACTTCAGGATTTGCATTCGCCAACTCGTTCAAATCTGCAATCGATGAGGCTTGAGCAGCTATGAGACGAAGCAGGCGAAAATATGGATCATTGGTCGGTCGAAACCTTTTGCCTCGAGAGAATTCTTTAACTGGCTCCCTATAGGTATTGTCAAGTCGGCCAATAATTCGACCTCGAACTTCAGCTTGCCTGTATGGTACTCTTTTTCGATCGACCTGCGTTTCCATCACGCCATCGCCCAAACAGATCGCCTGACAGGTCAGCTGCGTCAACCAGTAATCACCACCGGTTTCAGCGAAAATCGCATCTTTATTGTCTAGGTAAATATTCAGCTTATCTTCACCTCTCCGAATAATTTCGGCCGCGATTTCTTTATCAGCAGGCTGAATCCGATGTATTCCGCAGCGCTTGGCAATGTCATGCACCAAATTGATGAGCTCACTACCAACCTTGTTTATTCCGATTAAAACAAGCTTAGGGTGTGCTGATGGATCGAAATCTTCGGCCGCCAACTTAACCAGATCAGCAATACGAGCTTGGACATCTGAATCCAGACGATGAAAGTCATCTATAATCCAGCGACCCAGCAGAGTGCCCTGAGATATCTCCAGAACCTTTTCTATATCTCCGGTAGACCGAGCCGATAGATATCCAAAATCACCTTGCGGAAAGGCTTGCTCAATCACCTTCTTCGCGACAGTGGTTTTGCCAGTACCTGACTGGCCTTCGATGATCGTGGGTTTTCCCGAACTGCGGATATCGAGGAATATCTCATTGTAGTTCGGAGGCTTTACAAACGTAAACTCCGGCACACCTTCCGTGCGAAAGATTTCTTCTAGCGGATATTTCAAGACCCTAACCTCACTGCATGACCCGCACCAATCGGCGATGCTGGACGGGAATCCATGTTTTGCTGAACATGCCTGTACATCACTAAACGTCTTTAGCCGTGCGATCCTGCCTAAATCTGTGAAATGACAGTTTCACATTATTTTATCTTGATGCAACACGAGCAGCTACTGCCAACTACCAGTTGCGTGCGAATCGCCGCTGCAGCTGATCGCGCACTTTTCGCTCCCACAGGCGTTCCATGCTCTCTTTATCCTTATCTGCTTCCATATAGGTAGCCAACGCCAGCTCGCTCAGCAAGCCGCAGATCGCCTAGCGACCGTTAATGGGCCGAAGAAAAAGACCTTGAAAACCGAGGTCGCCCAGAGTGACTGCATGGGGGTGAGTAGAAGAATCTGTATGCGACTGTTTCAATTTTCTTGCTCATCTGACCCTTACTTCCAGACTTCTCGTAGAACGACGAGGAACGTGTGGCTACGTCTAATTGGAGGGCGCCAGGTTACAACTTCAAATGCGGCCTAAGAAAAGAAGACTGCACACAGGGCTTTCATCAACGTATGCCGGGGAGTTCCCCACCAAGATCCTTGATTACCTCTTCCATTGCTTCTAACTGTCCATCACCTCGCGGCAGAAAATGCGGAGGCATGGTCGATTCAAGGTACGTGTACATCGCTGCATAAGTTGCACGCGCCAATGCTAACTCAGCCACGGCACTATCCAACTTCGCCATGGTTGGAGAAATAAATCTCCGCTTCAGGCTCAGTGACGCACGATGTTCGTCAAGACCATCGAATCGCGGGTGCCTGGCCAGGCGTAGCTCGAACATGGCTTGCACGACGGTAACCTGCAGAGGTGTCCGAATGTGCTCTCTTGTGGTTAACCTTTCTCGTGGCGACTGATCAAGATTTGAATCACTCACTGAACTCACTCCTCCGCTCGGTGCTGTGTCTGCCCTAGATGGAATAGGTCGCCATACGATATCTTATTGCCCTGCTATGCCAAGCTGGATAGATACACATGTCGCGTAGGCGGACCGGCTACGATGTAACGAACACTGGAATTGTTGTTTGGTCCACGGATCGGCGGGTTACTGCCGCCCCTGCTGCCCCCAGCGCGCCAGAATTCTAGAATTCCAGCCCGCCCAGCATTCCGGCCATGGGGGCACGCCATGGGTGCAACGCGGAAAACTGGAAAGCTGGATTTCTGGGGATCTGGGCCGCTGGTCGCCCTGCCCCCATGCCCGGCCCCGGTGCTGCGCCGGGGAGTCCTACAAGGGCGCCAGAGAGGCACGCTGTGGGGCGTTCAGGGGGCCCGCATGGGGACGCCCATGGTTGGCCGCTGCGGCCGGGAGAGGGGCGCGGGGAAGTGCTTTCGTACATTGCCTCGCAGATCAGCCTGATGCCACGAGAACTCAGGTCAGCACGGGCTCAGCCGCAAAGGGGCTATCGTAAAGGGGATCATCAGCCGCGCACTCGACCATCTCTCCCGTCAGCAGATCGCAGTGCTTCCAATGGTGGCGTAGTTCGTCGCGGCGATCTCGGGGCCTAGAGCCGTCCAGGCCTTCTGTGATATCCCGCGTGATGTTTACCACCACGTAGCGGGGAATAACCCATCTTTGCTTCGCGCCCTGTCGGGCATACAGAAACCCTGCGCGTTCCTCCCATTGGATATCACAGGGAGGGAGAGGCAGGCATCGCGGCCACTGCTCCGGCTGCCAATCCTCCGGAATCTCCGCGTCCCGCCCAACGAACGCGTTCGCCAGTGGCCATCTGTAGATATCATCGTAAGGCGAGACAGGCTCGTAGGCGCCCGTCAGCCGGTCGAATTCCACCCAGAGCGAGACGCAATCGTAAAGGGAATTGCAGTACTTCGGGAAGCTTGGATGGCTGTCTTCCATTAACGCCCAAACCTTTACCCAGCGGACGGAGGGGAATCTATAAGGACTTTCATCAGCCACTGCTGAGATCGCCAGTGTCGGTGCGGCGCAGGCGCTGAGAAGGCTTCCACGCAGTAGCTTTCTGCGATTCATCATGCTGCATCTCCCGCCGCGAGGGGCGCTATGGAGCGGCGGTAGGCAGCTGCAAGGAAATCGGGTTGTCGTGCTTGCGGGGTACACAGATACCGTGGAGAGGGCTCAATACCTACGCGGCCTAGATCTAGGCGATCAGCATCCCAGCAGGTCATTACGGTGATATCAGCGTCTGTGTAACCATCGCTGTGGAAACTGCAGGCAGTCTGAAGCAGCTGTAGCTGCCGCGTATTCAGCCGTACCAGTCCTGGACCTAAGTCCTCTGCCAGTTCGGCACTCCGCATGCCGTGCCCTGGGTCATGATCATCATTCAGGCGAAGGGCGTCATGCAGGAAGGCAAAGTACTCGACTACCGCAACATCGGCGCCGGTCTCAGCCGCCAGCAACAGTCCGGTATAACGCACTCGAGCCCAGTGCCGAACACCGTGAATGCCGAGCCAATCCAGACGAAACCGACCGCGCAGCGCTTTGATGAGAGCAGGCGTAATCCTGGCAGCACTAGAAGGAACTCCCGAGCTAGGGTAAACGGAAAGGTTTTGGGGGCAGGGATGAACGATCATGAGGCTCTCCTATGTGTTCCAGTTATCTGGCGCATCGTTTGACCACCGTTCCCGGAGCGGGCGGTTGGCGGGACTATGCCCTTCTTGATGCCGCGCCAATTATCATCGGCCCTAGCTTCGCGGTCAAACCTTGCGACGAAACCTGTCGCGTTTTCATGCACATCCGCTTGCGCGGCGACAGACTTGCGGATCAACAGCGCGATCGTGAAAGCGCATCGCATTTTCGCGTGCTATGTTCACCGCATCATCAAGAGAGAGCTCTGCTCCGCCAACCTGCCTACCCAGGCAAGGTGGTGCCCCGGACATCCGGGGGATGTGGCCAACCCGGCAACCAAATGGGTATCCGCATATTTCCGAGCCTCTCTGCGTCCCAGGGAGGTCTACATGTCAGAAGCTGAAAAACCACTCACGCACCGCATGACGCGGCAACTATCGCTGTTCTTCCTCCAGCACCCAGCCGAGGAGTACGACGATAGCGAGGTCCTGAAAACACAAGCCGTCGACGCCGGGCTTGATCCGGTGGCGGTCCGATTGCTTGCCACCTATGCGCGCTGCCTGTGCTTAGAGGATTCCGAGGCCAGCTGGGACGCTCAGTGCAGATTCCATCGGGCACAACTCGCCCGGGCCGGCGGCGGCACTCAGGCTATGAAGCGCGGTGCTGAACTGAGATCGCTCCTGGCCAGGCATGAGGCATCGCAACCATGATCTCGCGGCGAGAATTCCTCGTTGGCATCGGTGCCGGTCTCATCCTGCCGAAGTTCTTTGATCGTGCACTGGCCGCCTACGACAACTTCGGTGAAGCGATCCTTGAGGCACCACAAGTGCCCAATCCGAGCATCCTCACCGCCCGCACCTATGGAGACGGATACCAACTCCTCCTTGGTGACCCCGACGAGCAACCTCCGGAGTCGATGACGCTGCGCGAGTACGTCGAGAGGTACGGCTATTGGGATATGGAAACTGCCGAAGAGAATTGGGACATGGCCCTCGATGACCAGATGGACTTCTGGCAGTACTTCGACACCTGGTGCAGGGAAGACAGTCCGAATGCCCGCGCCTACCATTTGCTCGATAGCTATGACCTTGGATCACTGCGGGGCCATGGCAGAGAGAAGGCCGGCGAGATCGAGTTCATCGACGGCCCCTGCCCGGGCAACGATTACCTCGGGGTTGAGGCCGCCACGGCCTTGGACCTGAGCCTGTTGCAGACCCGATTGAACGAGCTGGGAGCGGGAGTTCAACTGGTAGTCGGATAGAAGGGGCTGGCCGTGGTTTCGTGTGGTTCCTGCCAACCCTCAAGTAGGAGTGCCAAAATATGTAGCGTTTGCATACATATCCTGAGCGTTCTGCTTGCGTCGATAGTCGCTCACGGACAAAATGTCCAAAACGTTCCCAGCGGAGATTATTGTGAACAAAGCGGTGACCATCAACGAATTCAAGGCGTTGGCCGAGCGTCTGGGCATTCCGCGCGCCCAGCTGGCAGAGAAGCTTGGCAAGTCTGCGCGCACACTTCGTCGTTGGGAAACGGGTGAGAGCCCCGCTCCGCGCGTTGCTGTTGATCTGATGCGGCGCATGCTGCAAGACTTAACATTGCCTATCAGCGAGCCGAGCTTCACGTTCATCGACCTCTTTGCAGGTATCGGGGGAATCAGGGCTGGCTTCGAGGCAGTGGGAGGTAACTGCGTCTTTACCAGTGAATGGAACGAACGGAGCCGCCAGACCTATCTCGCCAACTTTGACTGCGATCACGGCATCGAGGGCGACATCACAAAGGTACCGGTTGAGGCGATCCCCGAGCACGATGTCCTGCTCGCGGGCTTTCCATGCCAGCCGTTCTCGATTGCGGGGGTATCAAAGAAGAACTCTCTCGGCCGATTCCATGGATTTCTATGCGAGGCGCAAGGCACGCTGTTTTTCGATGTCGCGCGGATCATCGATGCACACAGACCCGCTGCTTTTCTGCTGGAGAACGTCAAGAACCTCGTCAACCATGACAAGGGCAATACCTTCCGGGTGATCCGCAAGACTCTGGAGGAGGATCTCGGCTACCACATCGACTGGCGCGTCATCAACGGACGAAGTTTTGTACCACAGGGCAGAGAGCGTATTTTCATTGCGGGCTTCCGCAAGGATACTGGATTCAGCTTCGACGGCCTCAAGCTTCCAGATATCGAAACAGGGCCGCGCATGTCAGCAGTGCTGCACCCGGAGGATGGCTCGGAAGAAGCCGAGCACCCCTATACCACGGGTGCTCGCGCGCGAGTGTCGGACAAATACACCCTTTCCCCAAAGCTCTGGAGCTACCTGCAGGGGTACGCGGAGAAGCACCGCTCCAAAGGGAACGGATTCGGGTTCGGGCTAGTAGGGCCCGATGATGTGGCACGGACTCTCTCTGCAAGGTATTACAAGGATGGTTCCGAAATACTGGTCCGGCAGAAGCGCAAGCGTCCCCGCCGACTGACGCCTCGTGAGTGTGCAAGGCTGATGGGCTTCGACCGCCCCGGTCGCCCCCGCTTTGAAATCCCAGTTTCTGATACCCAGGCCTACATGCAGTTCGGCAACGCAGTCATCGTCCCTGTGGTGGAGTCGGTGGCTGCCTACATGCTTCCTCACATCCACGATGCGATGCGTGCAAACCTCGGGCAGCGCGAACTGGCCCTGGAGATTCCTCAAGGACTTTCGGTTGGCTGATGTCTTTACAGCCAGCAAGCGCAGTGAGGTCATGTCGCGCATCCGCGGGCGTGACACCCGCCCGGAACTACTGGTTCGAAGAGGTCTGCATGCACTGGGCTTCCGCTACCGCCTTCATGACAAGCGCCTCCCGGGTCGGCCTGATCTTGTTTTTCCGCGCTTCGGAGCGGTAGTGCTGGTCAATGGTTGTTTCTGGCATGGGCATGAGTGCCACCTCTTCCGGCTCCCCGGGACACGTCGTGAGTTCTGGAAGGAAAAGATCGAAGCCAACCAAGCTCGGGACGAGAGGAACCTCCATATCCTGCAAGATGCTGGCTGGCGTGTGATGATCGTCTGGGAGTGCTCCCTGAAGGGGCGCACCCGTCTTGCCTCTACAGACGTGGTGCCCGCAATTGCCGAATGGCTCCTGGGAACCGATGACTTTGCAGAGATGAGCGGGTATTCGTAGTGAGGAGAGGGGCTCTATCAGGCCACTTCACTGGTGTGGCCGCGAAGCGTCTGACAGCGGTCGAGGTGATGCCGGGCGAATCCAATCAACATGAATTTCAGGGAGTGAGCGGACTCCGAAGAATCCTGGGCGATGAAAAAATCACTGGTTGTCCAACTCTCTTCGTATGGTTCGGTGGAGAGGGCGAGGTGTTCACTGAACGAGGTTCGATGACTTGGTATGACGCTCGGGCGAATGACCCCGATCGGAGCAGCGAGTACCATCTTTATTACACGTCCAACGCTGTGGTGGATTGCGCGACCACCGGAGACTTACTGGTGGTCGCCAAGCAGCGAGACGGATCCCTTCTGGGGGTTATCGCACCCGGTGGATCGACAATGGAGGGTCAGCTGCTCTGGTTGTTTGATGTTCCGGTAAGCGTTGGACGCGGACTGGAGTTGGAGTGCCGGGATTTGTCCCAGTCTGACGAAACCCTAGGGTTCGTCCAGCGTTCTATCCTCGAAGAAATTGGTATTGAAGTCGAGGAGGTGGCAGCGAGTGAGCTTGACAGCCTCGTAGAGCCATTCGGCTTAGAGTTCCCGACCACTGCCGTACTCTCCAGATTGGCAAGAGATTCTCTCCGTGACGTTGATCCTCGTGATGGTCCAGATGAGGCCCTTCTGGCATGGATGGAGAGGGAAGAGGCCTTGTTTCGGAGGCTTGAGAAACGCATCGTCGCAAGCCGGTTGGAGCAGGGCTTCTTTGTTGACGGTGAGGCTGACGTCGATGGATTCGTAAGCTTTTCTCTGAGTGTACAGAACAGGCGAAAGTCGAGGGTCGGATACGCGCTTGAAAATCATCTTGAAGAGGTCTTCAGGTGCTTGGGGCTCTCCTACTCGCGTGGCTCGTACACTGAAGGCCGAAAGAAGCCAGATTTCCTGTTCCCCAGCGCAGCAGCCTATGCGGATCAGAGCTATCCAGATTCATCACTCTACATGCTTGGCGTGAAGTCCACATGCAAGGACCGATGGCGCCAGGTGCTCTCAGAGGCAGCGCGCATCAACAGTAAGCATCTGCTCACACTGGAGCCGGCCATCAGCGAGGAGCAGACTTCGGAGATGCAGTCCGATAATCTCCAGCTGGTTCTTCCCAGTAATTTGCACCGGTCCTACAAACCAGAACAGCAAGCGTGGTTGATGTCTCTGAGTGAGTTTGTTGTTGAGGTGAGCGGATTGGTTGACTGAATCGCTCCGGGTTTGTCGGAGGCTCCAGACCTTGAGAGGATGGAGCGATGAACAAACGACCGAAGTATCCACCGGAGTTCCGGGAGCGAGCTGTTCGCATGGTGCTTGAGCATCAGGGAGAGCATGGCTCTCAGTGG